>NZ_JACDDD010000128.1 GCF_013817205.1 Polaromonas sp. | reverse complement strand
GGCGAAACCCTGTGTGAGCTTGGCGGGACCGGCACCGAAATGACCGAACACATGGTGACCGAAACCCTGATCCGCAGCATGTATGGTTACTGGAAGAAAGTGATGACGGAGGCGGCGCCATGAGCGGAGTCACACTCGAAACCCTGCAACTGCAGCACGAGGTGGACCAGCTTTATGCAGCCTATGCTGCTGCGCTGGACGAGAAGCGTTTTGATGCATGGCCCGAATTTTTTGTCGAGGCCGGGCGCTATACCTTGCAGGCACGCGAGAATTTTGATCGCGGCTTGCCGCTGGCACTGATGGATCTGGAAAGCCGCGGCATGAAAGATCGAGTCTACGGCATCACGCAGACGATTTATCACGGGCCGTATTACACACGGCATGTGGTCAGCCCGGCGCGGGTGCTGGCCGTCGAAGGCGAGCTGGTGAAGGCGCAGGCCAACTACGCAGTGTTCCGTACCAAACCGGCGGGCGTCAGCGCGGTTTACAACGTGGGCCGCTACATCGATGCACTGGTCCGCACACCAGACGGGCTGCGCTTTCAGTCACGGCTGTGTGTGTATGACAGCGAGATGATTCTCAACTCGCTGATTTATCCGGTTTAGCGTCTGGATGAGTTGTTAGACATGAGGATTTTGGCCTGACGGTCGCCGGGAATGCCCGCCAGAATCCCAGGTAGCGTGTAACACTGCACTAGACTTCTGGCGCGACGTTCACTGGACTATTTTCGCCGCCATAGCCTTACCATCACATCAGGTGCCTCACTCATGCCCCCAATTGAACAATCAGACGGTTTTGCCAAAGCCGCGCAGACTCTTCGTGCTCGTGCAGCAACGTCAACCGAGCTTGCCATCAAGGACGACATGCTCAAGGCGGCAGAAAAATTCGAAGATATTCACAAAAAGGCTGAACTTGTTTTTGGGAAAGTCAACCAGTCCCTCGCCGATGCTGAGCAACTCAGGAG
Source organism: Polaromonas sp. (assembly GCF_013817205.1). GTDB lineage: Bacteria > Pseudomonadota > Gammaproteobacteria > Burkholderiales > Burkholderiaceae_C > Polaromonas. The sequence continues at coordinate 4,307 of NZ_JACDDD010000128.1, read as the reverse complement.
ACTGCACAAAAAGAGAACCCAGGTCTCCTGGTTAGGCGCGATTGGGGTGCTGGCATTGGTCGTGATCTTCTGGATGATCGCCAAGGCAGCAGGGATGTGATAACGCCCGTTGAGGATCAACCACTAATCACCTGCTGGCTCTCATTAAATTTCTGAATCATCCGTGCACTTTGGCGGTTTCGCTAGCCGCGCGTCTGTACTGTCGTCGCTCCGCCTTCGCTTTCACGAATGAGGTGGACAAGGAATCAGCTGTACGGTACGCAGTCGCCAACCTCCCACATGACCACTGACCTCTTTACAAAGGCCGGTTGCGCGCCAGCGGCGGGTTTTTAGCAAAGTAGCTGCTGATGCCGCGCATCAGTGCATCAGCCAGTTGCACCTGGTAGGCCTCGCTGCGCAGCTTGACCTCTTCGTCGGGATTGCTGATGAAGGCGGTTTCGACGAGTACGCTGGGAATGTCGGGTGCCTTGAGCACCGCAAAGCTGGCCTGCTCGACGCGTGGCTTGTGCAGCTTGCCGACGCTCCCAATCTCGCCCAGCATGGCGCCGCCCAGCTTGAGGCTGTCGTTGATCTGCGCGGTGGTGCTCATGTCGAGCAGCGCTTGTTGCACCTGTGCGTCCTTGGCCTTGACGTTGACACCGCCGACCAGGTCGGCTGAATTTTCCTTGTCGGCGATCCAGCGTGCCGAGCTGCTTGACGCGCCTTTTTCGCTGAGCGCAAACACGCTGGCACCTTGCGGCCGCGGTGTAAAGAAGGCGTCGGCATGGATGCTGATGAACAGGTCGGCCTGCACGCGCCTGGCCTTTTGCACGCGGACGTGCAGCGGCACAAAGAAGTCGGCGTCGCGCGTCAGGTAGGCGCGCATGTTCGGGATGGCATTAATGCGGTCGCGCAGGCGCAGCGCAATCTGCAGCACCACGTCTTTCTCACGCGTGCCGCCGGGGCCGATGGCGCCGGGGTCTTCACCGCCATGGCCGGGGTCCAGCGCCACAATGATAAGGCGGTCGGTCTTGCTGCGACTGGGCACGCCTTGGGGTTCGGGAGGCAGTTTGGGCAATGCTGCGACGACCGGTGGCTTTTCCGCGGCACTGGCGGGCGGCGGCGGTGGCTGCGCTGGCGCAGGCGCAGGCCTGTCCGTCTGTTTTGCGATCAGCTCACCCAAAGGATCGACGGCCTGCGGCGCGGCGACGGGCGGCGGCTTGTCCTTCAGGCGCTCGGCAATCAGCGCCTGGAGCGGGTCCGCCACCTGCGTGGGGTAGAGGTCAAACACCAGCCGGTGCTGGTAGGCCGCCACGGGCTGGAGGCTGAACACCTGCGGCAGCATGGGCTGCTTGAGCTCGACCACCAGGCGCACCACGCCGGGCGCGTTCTGCCCGACACGAATGCCCGAGATATTGGGGTCATCCGGCTTGACCTTGGCCACCAGCTCGCGCAGCGCGGGGATGAGGTCGATGCCTTCAATGTCCACCGCCAGCCGCGGAGGCTCGGCAATAAAGTAATACTTGGTCTTGAGCCCGGCATCGGATTCGATGGTGACGCGGCTGTAGTCCTTGGCCGGCCACACCCGCACCGCCAGGATGGTCAGGCCGCGCGCGATCTGCTGCACCCCCAGCAAGAGCACCAGGCTGCCCATCTGCAGTGCGCTGCGCCGGTTCAGGCCGGGCTTAGGGACGCTCATGGCAGCAGCGCCCTGCCGGCGTCGGTGCGGGCAGTGAGGGTGACAGCGCGCACATCGCCGTTCTGCAATTCAAGTGCGATGTCCAGGTCGGGGGGGGGCAGGTGCTCACCGGCTTTTTCGGGCCACTCGACCAGTTTCAGTCCCGGGCTGGCGAAGATGTCGCGAAAGCCGGCTTCCTCCCACTCGTCAGGGTCATTGAAACGGTAGAAGTCGAAATGCCAGATGTTCAGCGGGCCGCCGGGCGCTTCTTCCACGGTGTAGGGCTCGACCACCGCATAAGTCGGGCTCTTGATGCGGCCGGCCACGCCCAGGGCTGTGAGCAGGTGGCGCGCAAACGTGGTCTTGCCACTGCCGAGGTCGCCGTGAAGTTCGATCAGCACATTGCTGCGGGCCGTGCTGCCCTGCAGCTTCGCGGCCAGCGTCGCAGCAAAGGCCTGGGTGTCGGCCTCGGTGGCCCAGGCAATACTTTTTACAATGAGCAGGTGATCGTCAATAGCCATCAATTCGTTTCTCAAATTCAAACGTGGGCGCGCGAGCTTGGATTTTCGCAAATAGGCATTGCAGGTGTTGATCTCTCATCGGCTGAACCCGGATTATCGGCCTGGCTCGCGGCCGGCTTTCATGGTGACATGAATTACATGGCAGCGCACGGCCTCAAACGTGCACGTCCGGCCGAGCTGGTGCCCGGCACCATCAGCGTGATCACCGCGCGCATGGACTACCTGCCTGCATCCACGCCGCCGGCGCCGGGGGAGTGGCAGGCCATGGAGATGGCGCGGCTGTCGCGGCCCGGCGAAGCGATTGTGTCGGTGTATGCGCGGGGGCGCGATTACCACAAGGTCATGCGCACCCGCCTGCAAATACTCGCTGAACAGATTGCCGGCCATGTCGAGGCGCTGGGCCACCGCGCTTTCACCGACTCGGCGCCGGTGCTGGAGGCCGAACTGGCCTCGCGCAGCGGCCAGGGCTGGCGCGGCAAACACACGCTGCTGCTCAACCGCGAAGCGGGATCGATGTTTTTTCTCGGTGAGATTTATGTTGATGTGGCGCTGCCGGTCAGCGAGCCTGTGACACCGCATTGCGGCAGCTGCACTGCCTGCGTGGACATCTGCCCAACGCAGGCCATCGTCGCGCCGCACAAGCTTGATGCGCGGCGCTGCATCTCCTACCTGACCATCGAACATGCCGGCGCCATCCCGCTGGAGCTGCGGCCGCTGATCGGCAACCGTATCTACGGCTGCGACGACTGCCAGCTGATTTGCCCCTGGAACAAGTTTGCGCAGCGCAGCGCCTTGCCCGACTTCGACGAGCGCGAAGGGTTGAGCGGCCAGCAATTGATCACGCTGTTTGCGTGGACCGAAGAAGAGTTTTTGCGCCGCACCGAAGGCAGCGCGATCCGGCGCATCGGGCACGAACGCTGGCTGCGCAATATCGCGGTCAGCCTGGGCAATGCCATCCAAGCCGGCGCCGACGGGCAGGGTCATTTGCGGGCCGCCCTGACGGCGCGGCGCGCTCATGCCAGTGAGGTGGTACGTGAACATGTGGAATGGGCGCTTTCGTTGCCGATTATGAATCAAATCGACCTCCAGCCCTTATCTGGCGGGCGTGAGTAGCTCCTGATTTTGTAGCATTTTGTGCGGGTGGGCAACTACCTATAATCACCCGGTGCCACACCACCCATCCTCTCGCCCGCTCTGGGCCCGCCTTGCGGCCTGGCTGGGGTTTGTTGCCGTGTTCGCCGCGCTGCTGGCACCGGTGTCCGTGCTGGCCGAAGAAGTGCGTACCGGCAAGCTCGGTGGCCTTTGCAACGCAGGGAAGGCGCTGAACCAGAGCACGGATGACGCGTCTTTGCCCGCTTCGCACTGCGAGCTGTGCGGATCTGCGGGGCCAGGGCTGCTTTCTTCGCCCTGTTCGGCGGTATTTCCCGTGGGCGTGACCGCGATGGCGCTTGTTGCTCCCGATCCTGTGCGGCCCGCGTTGTCGCCAGGCCTTCCGTTCAGCCGCGGCCCGCCCGTCCGCTGACCTGATCGACTTCCTGTCGTTGCGGGCCTGTCCCGCCATTCCATGCTGACCCAATGATTCAGCGGTCATGCGGCATGTTCCGGATTTCATCCGGGACGACGCCCATTTTCTTTCTCCTCTTTTTCCGGAATCGTCATGTCCTTCTCTATTGCTATCAAATTTGTAGCTGCTTGCGCTTTGCTGACCAGCGCCATGCCCGTTTTTCCCCATGTGGTTTTGCAAGAGCGCACGGCTACCGCACTAAGTCTTTACAAGGCAGCCTTGCTTGTAGGTCATGGTTGTGACGGGTCGGCCACCAACCAGATCAGGGTCACGATTCCCGCCGGCCTGCAGCGGGTCAAGCCCATGCCCAAACCGGGGTGGAATCTGTCCATCAAGAAGGACAAGCTTGCCACCCCTTACGATAACGGCCATGGCGTTATGGTGACCGAGGGTGTGACCGAGATTGCCTGGGTGGCGGCGTCCAAAGACAAGGTCTTGCCCGATGCGCATTACGATGAGTTTGTTCTGAGGGGCCGGCTGCCCAAAGAAGCTGGACCGATGTGGTTCAAGGTTTTCCAGGGATGCGAAAAAGGCAGCACGGATTGGGCGGAGATTCATGCCAGCG
>NZ_JACDDD010000057.1 GCF_013817205.1 Polaromonas sp. | reverse complement strand
GATGTTGATTCCGCTGCTGCCGACGGGTTTCATTCCGCCCGATGACAACTCACAAACGCAGGTCTATCTGGAGCTGCCACCCGGCACCCGGCTGGCCGAGACCACACTGGCTGCCGAGCGGGCGCGTGGCCTGATTGCCAAGGTGCCCAACGTTAAAAGTGTGTACACCACCATAGGCGGAGGTGCAGCCGGCAGCGACCCGTTTGCGCCGGGCGGCGCGGCCGAAACCCGCAAAGCCACCCTGACCATTCTGCTGACGGATCGCGGCGAACGCCCGCGTAAGCAGGGCATTGAAAACGAGATCCGCAAGGCGCTGGAAAACCTGCCTGGCGTGCGCAGCAAGGTGGGTTTGGGCGGCTCCGGTGAAAAATACATTCTGGCCCTGACCGGCGAAGACCCGGTGGCGCTGGCCAGCGCAGCCGCCGCCCTTGAAAAAGACCTGCGCACCATCCCGGGCCTGGGTTCGGTGGCCTCCAGCGCCTCGCTGGTGCGGCCCGAAGTGACGGTGCGGCCCGACTTTGCACGTATGGCCGACCTCGGCGTCACCAGCGCTGCGATTGGCGAGACGCTGCGGATCGCCACGGTGGGCGACTACAACGCCGCCCTGCCCAAGATGAACCTGTCGCAGCGCCAGGTCCCGATCGTGGTGCGGCTGGCCGACAACGCCAAAACCGACCTGCCCACGCTGGAGCGGCTGATGGTGCCCAGCACCCGACCGGGTGGCCCGGTGATGCTGGGCCAGGTGGCCAGCGTCACCATGGCCGGCGGCCCGGCGGTGATTGACCGCTTCAACCGCTCGCGCAACGTGCAGTTCGAAGTCGAGCTGTCGGGGCAGGCGCTGGGCGATGTGACGGCCGCCGTGCAAAAGCTGCCAGCCATCGTCAACCTGCCGGCCGGCGTGAAGCAGGTGGTGATTGGCGACGCCGAGGTCATGGGTGAGCTCTTCGCCAGCTTTGGCCTGGCCATGCTGACCGGCGTGCTCTGCATCTACATCGTGCTGGTGCTGCTGTTCAAGAACTTCCTGCACCCGGTGACGATTCTGGCGGCCCTGCCCTTGTCGCTTGGCGGCGCATTTGTCGGTCTGCTGATCGCGGACAAAAGTTTTTCCATGCCCTCGCTGATCGGCCTGATCATGCTGATGGGTGTGGCGACCAAAAACTCCATCCTGCTGGTCGAATACGCGATTGAAGCGCGGCGTGGTCGCGCCGCCACCGACAGCCAGCCGGCGCAGCCGCCCATGACCCGGCTGGAGGCCCTGCTCGACGCCTGCCACAAACGCGCCCGGCCGATTGTCATGACCACCATTGCCATGGGCGCCGGCATGCTGCCGATTGCCGTGGGCTGGGGTTCGGCCGACAGCAGCTTTCGCTCCCCGATGGCCGTCGCCGTGATCGGCGGGCTGATCACCTCGACCTTTTTGAGCCTGCTGGTGATCCCGGCAGTGTTCACCTATGTCGATGATCTGGGGCAGGGCTTCGGGCGCTTGGTGAACCGCCTGCGTGGGCGCAGGCCCAGCACCGAAGCCGGAGCGCTCAACGCAGGCGTCGTACACGCTGCGCAGGGGCCGGCGCCATGATTGGCCTGAGGCAATGACGAGGGCAGTGACACAGCGGGGATTTTAGGCCATTGAGGCCTCCAGCCCCCGTCGTCACTGCGTAAGCAGCTCCTGATTTAGATGAGCAAATCATGCTGCCACCGCAGGGACCCAGCAGCTTCAGGAAGACTGGCGAATCTTCTGCACCAGCGCGGTGGTGGAGTAGCCCTCGACAAACGGCAAGGCCAGCGCCTTGCCGCCGTAGGCCTTGACCACAGCGGTTTCGGCCAGGGTGTCCATGTTGTAGTCGCCGCCCTTGACCAGCATGTCCGGCTGCAGGTCGGTGATGAGTTCCAACGGGGTGTCCTCATCAAACCAGGTGACGAGACTGACCGATTCGAGTGCCGCAATCAACGCAGCACGGTCGTACTCATTGTTCAGGGGCCGATCAGGGCCTTTACCAAGGCGCCGAGCCGATGCATCGGTGTTGATGGCCACCACCAGACTGGCACCCAGTGCCCGGGCGCTGGCCAGGTAGGTGGCATGACCCCGGTGCAGCACGTCAAACACGCCGTTGGTGAAAACCACCGGCGCCGGCAGCGCAGCCACCCGCGCGCGGGCGTCGCCACGCGCGCACAGCTTGGCCGCAAACGCAGCGTCGCTCACACGGATTGCGGCTTGGTCTCAGGCGCGATGGACGCGGCAATCTCGCGGCTCAGTTCCTTGCGGTAGCGGTTGAGCTCCTGCACGGTCTTGAAGCTGCGGTTCATCAGCAGGCTCATGTTGTGCAGGATGCGCTCGACAACCTTGCCTTCCCACGCCGCATCAAAATTGATCTGCTTGTCCAGCCAGTGCTCCAGCCATTCGGGATTGGGCAGGCGCGACTGGATGGTGTCGCGCGGGAACAGGTCCTTGTTGACATGCAGGTTGGTCGGGTGCAGGGCCTGCGCCGTGCGGCGGGCACTGGCCATCAACACGCCGACCTTGGTGAAGGCCGCACGGGCGTCGTTGCCGAAGTTGTTGATCGCGCGCTTCATGTAGCGCAGGTAAGCCCCGCCGTGGCGCGCCTCGTCCTGACTGAGCTGGGTGTAGATCTGCTTGATCACCGGCTCGGTATGCCATTCGCTGGCGCGGCGGTACCAGTGGTTCAGGCGGATCTCGCCGCAGAAGTGCAGCATCAGGGTCTCCAGCGCCGGGGCTGGTTCAAATTCGAAACGCACCTCATGCAGTTCCTTTTCGGTAGGCGCCAGATCCGGGCGGAAGCGCCGCAGGTACTCCATCAGCACCAGCGAATGTTTCTGCTCTTCAAAAAACCAGATCGACATGAAGGCCGAGAAATCGCTGTCGTCCTTGTTGTCGCGCAGGAACATCTCGGTGGCCGGCAGGGCGGACCACTCGGTGATGGCATTCATCTTGATGGTCTGGGCCTGCTCATCGGTCAGCCTGGACGCGTCGAAGCTGGCCCACGGAATGTCCTTGTCCATGTCCCAGCGGACGGATTCGAGTTGCTTGAAAAGTTCTGGGTAAAGCATGTGTGTCCTTACGTGGCGCTCGCCGACCTGGATGTAACGCGATTTTAGGCGGGGAATATGACAGATCGCCTGACAAGGCCTTTTGCGGCCATTTCATGCAGATTGGCGGGGTTTAAGTCCCTGTTCTACACGGTTTCGCCTGCACTGGATAGCGGGCAGAGTCGCTGAATCTGCCCGGCGACGTGCCGCGTAGTTCCGGCAGGAAACAAGCGCCGGCACCACCACAAGGACCGGTCCGACACGCCATTTTTTCAGAACTGAGGAGCCGGTCATGACTCGCGTTTCATTCACACCCTGGATCACCGCCGCTTTGCTGGTCGCCATGGCAGGCCAGTCCGTCCATGGCGTCACGCCGGCGGCTGGCGCCACACCAGTTGCGGCCACGCCAGTTGCGACATGTGTACCGCTGCTTCGGCACAGCTTTTTGCGCCTGCAGGACGAAAAACCCCAGGCCCTGTGCCAATACAGCGGCAAGGTCCTGGTGATCGTCAACACCGCCAGCTTCTGCGGCTTCACGCCCCAGTATGCCGGCCTGGAGGCGCTGCATGCCAAATACCGCGACAAGGGCCTGGTGGTGCTGGGCTTTCCGTCGAACGACTTCTCCCAGGAAACCGGCAGCAACAAGGACATTGCTGACTTCTGTGAAAACACCTTTGGCGTGAAATTTCCGATGTTTGCCAAGTCCAGCGTCACCGGCAAAGCCGCCAATCCGCTGTACCGACAGCTGGCAGATCAATCCGGAAGCGCCCCGCGCTGGAACTTCCACAAGTACGTGGTTTCGCGCGATGGCCAGGAAATAATCAGCTTTGGCAGCAACGTGGCACCCGACAGTTCAGCCTTTGTGAAAAACATCGAGAAAAAACTGCTGGTAAAATAATTACCGATCGGTAATAATTCGACCATTAGGTTTTAATCTTTCGCTTTTCAGCCTTTCCTGCGTCTTTTCAAACATCTGGACTTTTTGCCGTGCCCCTGATCGTCTTGACAAATCTTTACACGATGCCAGTTGCATTCAGGGGGAACCGCGCGCATTTAATTCAGCTCAGACAGGCATTGGTGCGGCGCTTCCAGCAATGCGCCTGTCCTTCACTTTTTTTGTTGCGAAGCCTTCCAGGTCCTTGCGGCCAGGATGCAATCCCGGGGCGGTTCTCCTCCTCCTCCCTCCCTCCCTTGTTCGCGCCGGGGCGCTTCGCAGCATTTTTATCTTCCGGCTGTTGAGATGGCTTCCCCCAGCCTCTCGTCCACAGCCCGCCCTAGGGTCGCCATCGTCGGCTCCGGCATCTCTGGTCTCGCAACGGCCCACGCCCTCAGGGGGCAGGCCGACATCACGCTGTTCGAGGCCGGCAGCTACTTCGGCGGCCATACCCATACTGTCGACGTCACCCTGCCGACTACACGGGGCACCGTCACCCACGGCGTCGATACCGGCTTTCTGGTCTTCAACGAGCGCACCTACCCGAACCTGATCCGCCTGTTCGAAGAGCTGGGCGTGGCGACCGCCAAATCCGACATGTCGTTTTCCGTCAAGGTGCCGAATGTGGCGCCGGGCCGGGACCTCGAATGGAGCGGTGCCAGCCTCAACACGGTGTTTGCCCAACGCCGCAATCTGCTCGACTGGAAGTTTCTGCGCATGTTGCGCGACATCGTGCGCTTCAACCGGCTCGCGACCGCGCTGGCGGAAAGTCAGGCTGAGGCGGCCATGCTGCAGCCGCTCGGCGAGTTCCTGAAACAAGGCCGATTCTCGGACGAGTTCCGCGACTGGTACTTCCTGCCCATGCTTGGTTGCATCTGGTCCTGCCCAACCGACCAGATGCTGCAGTTCCCGGTCGCCACCATGATCCGCTTCTGCCACAACCACGGCCTGATCCAGGTGGCGAACCGGCCGCAGTGGTGGACCGTCACCGGCGGCGCGCGCAACTATGTTGAAAAAATCATTACCGGCATCGCCGACAAACGCCTGAACACACAGGTGGAGCGGATCGAGCGTGATGCCGGCCTGCTGCGCGGCGGGGTGACACTGGTCGCCAACGGCCAGGCCGAAACCTTCGACAAGGTGGTTCTGGCCGCGCATTCGGACCAGTCGCTGGCCTTGCTGGCCGATGCGGCGCCCGACGAATGCGCCGTGCTCGGTGCCATCAGCTACCAGCCCAACCGCGCGGTGCTGCACACCGACAGCTCGGTACTGCCGGCCAACAAACTGGCATGGGCAGCCTGGAATTACGAACGCGCGGCCAACCGCCAGCACGAGTCCAGCCAGGTCTGTCTGCACTACCTGCTCAATATGTTGCAACCCCTGCCTTTTGAGCAGCCGGTGGTGGTGTCGCTCAATCCCGTGCAACCGATTGCCCCCGAGCGGGTGCTGGGCGAATTCGACTACGCCCACCCGGTGTTTGACGCGGCGGCGGTACGCGCGCAACAGGCCCTGCCAGCGTTACAAGGCCGGCAACACAGCTATTTCTGCGGCGCCTGGACCGGCTATGGCTTTCATGAAGATGGCCTGAAATCCGGCCTCGAAGCCGCCCGCCTGGTGCTGGGCAACTGCGCGGGAGTCGCGGCATGATCACCCCAATGACGAGCGTGGGGGCCTCCGTGCGCAGCGCAGGGCCGCCCCAAGCAAGCACGGCCCCCTCTGGGGGCAGCGCAGTACACGAAGTGACAAGCGTGGGGGCACCGCTTTTGGGTTTCGGCCAGGTTCGCCATACACGGCTCAAACCCGCGCGCAATGCTTTTGCCTACCCCACCTATTTCCTGATGCTGCCGCTGCGCAGCATGAAAACCAGGGGCAACGGCGCATTGGCGCGCAACCGCCGTGCCGCCCTGAGCTTTTTTGACAGCGACCACGGCGACGGCCGCGCCGACTGCGTGAGCTGGCTCGATGAATTGCTGCGCAGCGAAGGCATCACCGATGCCCGGGGCGAACTCTGGCTGCACACCTACCCGCGCATTTTTGGCCACACCTTCAAGCCGGTCAGCTTCTGGTATTGCCATCACATCGACGGCAGCCTGCGCGCCATCGTGGTTGAGGTCAACAACACCTTCGGCGAGCGCCATTGCTACCTGCTGGACCACCCGCACTACGGCCAGGAGCTCAGCGCCGACAAGGTGTTTCACGTCTCGCCCTTCTGCACGGTCGAAGGTCGTTACCGCTTCCGCTTCATGCGCGCCAACCACGACGGGCTGCAGAAAACCGTCGCCCGTATCGACTATGACGACGCCGACGGCCCGCTGCTGGAAACCAGCGTGGGCGGCAGGTTGGTCGCGCTGACGCCGGACAGCCTGCGCCGCGCCCTGTGGCGCTACCCGGCCATGACTTTTGGCGTTGTGGCGCGCATCCACTGGCAGGCCCTCAAGCTGTGGTGCAAACGCATTCCCTTTGTCCGCAAACCCGAGCCACCCAAAAGCTTTGTCACCCGATGAATACAGCCAGCAATCCCTCTTCCTCCAGCGCCTCGCGCCTGTCCCCGGCGCTGTCATCGCTGGCACTGCCCGGTGGCACGCCTGCGGCGGCGCGCACGGTGCTGCAGCTGCTCACGCGGCTGAAACACGGCACGCTGCATGTGCAACTGCCTGACGGCTCCATGCGGCACTTCGGCTCGGGCGAAGCGCCGGTGGCCAGTCTGCGCCTGCACAACTGGAATGTCTGCAGCGCGGCGCTGAAGTCAGGCGACATCGGCTTTGCTGAAAGTTTCATCGCCGGTGACTGGACCACCCACAAACTGAGCGACCTGCTCAGCCTGCTGATCCGCAACCGCACAGAAGTCGAGGACGTGATCTACGGCACCTGGCTGGGGCGTTTTGCCTACCGCATCAAGCATCTGCTCAACCGCAACACCAAAACCAACAGCCAGAAAAACATCCACGCTCATTACGATCTGGGCAACGCTTTTTATGCGCTGTGGCTTGACGGTACGATGAATTATTCGTCGGCGATTTTCGCCACGCCCGAGACCTCGATGAAGGACGCACAGGATGCCAAGGTGCGCCGTGCCTTGCATTCGGCCGGCGTCAAGGCGGGTGACCGCGTGCTGGAAATCGGCTGCGGCTGGGGCGCGCTGGCCGAAATGGCGGCCACCGAATTTGATGCGTCCATCGTCGGCGTCACGCTGAGCACCGAGCAACTGGCCTGGGCGCAGGCACGCATGGCCCGTGCGGGCATCCCGTGCATAGACAGCAGCCAGCGCACCCGAAAGGCTGATCAATTTTTCGACGGGCCGCCCCTAGAAAAATTAGCCCCCTCGGGGGGCAGCGTAGTACGCGAAGCGCCAAGCGTGGGGGCCGATCTCCGTCTTCAGGACTACCGCGACATCGGCAAAAACGGCAGCGAAAGCTTCGACGCCATCTGCTCGATCGAAATGGTCGAGGCCGTGGGCCGCGAATACTGGCCCGAGTACTTCCAGACCGTCGCGCGCCTGCTCAAGCCCGGGGGTCGCGCCTGCATCCAGAGCATCGTGATTGCGGATGGTTTGTTCGAGCGTTACATCAGTTCCACGGACTTCATCCAGCAATACATCTTCCCGGGCGGCTGCCTGCCCTGCCCGACAGAATTCCGGGCCCAAGCCCAAGCCGCCGGCCTGGAAGTAGTTGGCGAGTTTTCATTCGGCCAGGACTACGCCCGCACCCTTCAGTTGTGGCGCGAAGATTTCATGGCGCAAGAGCCACGGGTGCTCCAACTCGGGTTTGACAGGAGGTTTATCCGCATATGGGAGTTTTATCTGGCCTACTGCGAAGCGGCTTTCATCCAGGCCAATACCGACGTCGTGCAGTACACGCTGCGCAAGGCCTGATCACGGCACTGGTGCTGCTTGGCGGCACGGCATTCGCCCAGCCGGCCGATGAAAATCAGCGCCCGGAATTGCAGCAAGTGCTGCCGCAGGCGCAGCTGGTCGGCAAGGGGCGCCTGAGCGTCTGGGGTTTCCAGGTCTACGACGTCCGGCTCTGGGCCAACCCTGGTTTCGGGGCAGCAAGCTTCGCGGCCCAGCCCCTGGCATTGGAGCTGGCCTACCTGCGCGACTTCGACAAGCAGGCCGTGGCAGAGCGATCCATCGCCGAAATGCGGCGGTCCGCGACCATCAGCGCCGAACAGGCTGAAAAATGGATGGCCACCATGGCACGGGTGTTGCCCAATGTCAAAAAAAGCGACCGCGTGATGGGTGTGCACCGCCCCGGCGTAGGCGCGTCCTTCTGGATGAACGGCAAACCTTTGGGTGAGATCCGCGACGCGGAATTTGCCCGCCTGTTTTTCGGCATCTGGCTGGCACCCACCACGTCGGAGCCCGGCTTGCGAAGCGCGCTATTGGCCGGAGCTTCCCCTTGAAAGCCGTCGCGCGCAACCCATTCGGGACGCGCAACGGCCTGACCTATGGCCTGCTGGGCCTGCCGCTGGCCTTTGTCGCGCTGCCGCTTTACGTGATATTGCCCAACCACTACGCGCGCGAGTTCGGCGTACCACTTGCCACGCTGGGCGCGGTACTGCTGGGCGCACGCCTGTTCGACGCGCTGATCGACCCGCTGCTGGGCCGCCTGAGCGACCGGCTGTTTGCACGCTCACCCAGTGCCGTGCTCGGCATGGGTGCCTTTGCCGCGCTGTTGCTGGCAGCTGGTTTTGCGCTGCTGTTTTTTCCGCAGGTCAGCACGCCCACCGCCCTGGTGGCCTGGGCCAGCGTGATGCTGATGCTGACTTACGCCGGTTACAGCGCTCTCAGTGTGTCGCACCAATCCTGGGGCGCCATGCTGGGGGGCGACGAGCGGCAGCGCAGTCGCATCGTGGCCTGGCGTGAAGGCCTGGGCCTCATCGGCGTGGTGCTCGCCTCGGTCGCGCCGGTGGTTTTCGGCCTGCCCGCGACCACGGCGCTGTTTTTTGCCATGCTGGCTCTGGGCTGGCTGGCCTGGACGCGGGCCGAGTGGCCGATGCCGCAACCTGCGCAGTCTGGGGGCAAGGCGCCGTCGATCTGGCTGCCTTTCAAACAATCAGGCTTTCGCCGGCTGCTCGCGGTCTTCATGCTCAACGGCATTGCCAGCGCCGTCCCGGCCACGCTGGTGCTGTTTTTTATTCAGGACCGGCTGCAGGCGCCGCAAAGCATGGAGCCGCTGTTCCTGGGCAGCTACTTCCTGTCCGCCGCGCTGTCGATTCCGCTGTGGCTGGCAGTCGTCAAACGTATCGGTCTGGCGCCGGCATGGCTGCTGGGCATGGGGTTGGCGATTGCAACCTTCGGATGGGCCACACAGGTTGGCGCGGGGGAGACCACGGCGTTTGTGATTGTCTGCGCGCTCTCCGGCATCGCGCTGGGCACCGACCTGGCGCTGCCGGGCGCGCTGCTGGCCGGCGTGATCCAGGCCAACGGCCAGTCCGGCCGCGCCGAGGGCGCTTACTTCGGGTGGTGGAATTTTGCGATCAAGCTGAACCTTGCGCTGGCCGCCGGACTCGCGCTGCCATTGCTGGCCGTGTTTGGCTATTCACCCGGCGCGCGCGATGTGCAGGCGCTGGACGCGCTACTGGTGGCGTATTGCGTGCTGCCCTGCCTGCTCAAGCTGGCGGCTGCAGCCTGTCTGTATTTTCTGGTCATCAAACATCCTCAAGAGGTCTTGCCGTGAACCGCTTTTTCTTCCGAAGCGCCGCCGCGCTGCTGCTCAGTCTGTCCGTGCTGGCTGGGTGTGCTGGCCCGCAAATCAGTGACTACGCCACCGAAAAACCGGTGCTCGACATGCGCCAATATTTCAATGGCACGCTGGACGCGTATGGCGTCTTCACCGACCGTTCCGGCAAGGTGGTCAAACGTTTCACCGTGGTCATGACCTGCAGCTGGCAAGGGCCGCCCGGCGCCGAGACCGGGGTGCTGGACGAAGCCTTCACTTATTCTGATGGCACGACCGAGCGCCGCATCTGGACCCTCAAGCGCACACCGGATGGCAAATACACCGGCACGGCAGCCGACGTGGCTGGCGTGGCACTCGGCGAAGAAAAAGGCAACACCTTCCGCTGGGGTTACACGCTCAAGCTGCCGGTCGACGGCCGCGTGATCGAGGTTCAGTTCGACGACTGGATGTATTTGATGAACGAGAAGGTGATGTTGAACAAGGCAGTGATGAGCAAGTTCGGTTTCAGGCTGGGCGAGGTGACGCTGTCTTTTGTCAAACGCTGATCACCACTTCTACAAGCAAAAAAGGCTTTCAGCCCCCGTCCAGCATGCGCCACCAGCTATCATTTTTATAACAGGCACACCATGTCCCACAACCCGCCCCTGACTGACTGGCACGGTAAAACCGTGTGGCTGCTTGGCGCCTCCAGCGGCATCGGCGAAGCCACCGCACACGCCTTGCACGCGCAGGGCGCCCGTGTCGTCGTCTCGGCCCGCAACGCGGCCGCGCTTGACGCGTTTGCGCGCACGCACGCCGGGGCCGTGGCGCTGCCGCTGGACGTCACCGACCCGGCAGCTGTGCGGGCAGCAGCACAAACCGTGCTGGCCGGTGGGACGCTAGACCTGGTGTTGTATTGCGCCGGGTATTACAAGGCGATGCGCGCCACCGGCTTCGACCTCGCCGGGATGCTGAGGCACCAGCAGGTCAACTACGTTGGCGCGCTGTACCTGCTGGACGCCGTGCTGCCCGCCCTGCTGCAGCGCGGCAGCGGCCACATCAGCCTGACCGGCAGCGTTGCCGGCTACCGCGGCCTGCCCAACAGCCTGGCCTACGGGCCGACCAAGGCGGCGCTGATCAACCTGGCCGAAACCTTGTATCTGGACCTGCAGGGCAGCGGTATCGGCGTCAGCATCGTCAACCCGGGTTTTGTCGAAACGCCGCTGACTGCACAAAACAGCTTCAGCATGCCAGCGCTGCTGACGCCGGCGCAGGCGGCCGCCGAGATCCTCGCGGGCTGGGCGCGCGGCGAGTTTGAAATCCACTTTCCCAAACGTTTCACCCGCTGGATGAAAACGCTGCGCGTGTTGCCCCATGCGCTGTACTTTCCGGCGATCCGTAAATTCACCGGGCTGTGAACCCATCCCGCCACCTCATGACACCCGCCATCACCCGTTTTGTGCATTTTTTTGAAAACCTGGCGCCCGAAAGCGTTACGCGGCTTGGCGAGGTGTACGCCAGCGACGTGTATTTCAAGGACCCGTTCAACGAGGTCCACACGCTGGCCCAGGTGCAGCAGATCTTCAGCCACATGTACGTGGCGCTGGACCGGCCACGTTTTGTGGTGACCGGCCAGGTCAGCGAGGGCGACGCGTGTTTCCTGACCTGGAACTTCGAGTTTTACTTCAGGAAGCACCAGCCCGCGGTGCTGCAGACGGTGCGCGGGACGTCCCACCTGAAATTCACCGAGGCCGGTTTGGTCAACTACCACCGCGATTACTGGGATGCGGCCGAAGAACTCTATGAAAAACTGCCGCTGCTGGGCAGTTTGATGCGCTGGTTGCGCAAGCGCGCTGGTTCATAACCCCCACGGTCGCGCACTGCGTGTCGCTCCCTGCCCCCCAAGGGGGCCGCTGCGCCTGCGGACCGGCGAAGCCGGACCCGCGGCCCCTGCTTGACGAAGAGCTGAGTAGTGCTCCTAATTTAATAGCTGCTTAGGCCCACGAGACAGGGGCTGGAGCCCGATTTGTCTTGTAAAAAGCTCAGGAAGGCTGGGTGTCGATAAAACTGGGGCGTTGCGCCAGCTTGTCGTAGAGGCGGGTCAGGTTGGGATAGGGGGTGCGCCAGTCGATCTGCGCAAAGCGGAAATCCAGGTAACCCAGCGCACAGCCGACGGCGATGTCCGACAGGGTGAGGTGGATGCCGCTGCAGAACGGCTTCTCGCCCAGGCCGGTGCTCATGGCCTGCACGGTGTCGTTGATCTTCTTCATCTGGCGTTCAATCCAGGCCTGGCTGCGCTGCTGCTCGCTGCGACCGGACCAGGTGGCTTCCAGCCGCGCCAGAATGGCCGCGTCCATCAGGCCGTCGGCCAACGCTTCCCAGGTTTTGACTTCGGCGCGTTCGCGGCCCTGCACCGGGATCAGCTTGCCGACCGGCGACAGGGTGTCAAGGTACTCGACGATCACGCGCGAGTCGAACACCGCTTCCTCGGAGCCATTCGATCCTTCCATCACCAGACAGGGCACTTTGCCCAGCGGATTGGACTCGGACATGCTGGTGCCGGCGGCCCAGACGTCTTCAATGACGAACTGGTAGTCGAGCTTTTTTTCGGCCATCACAATGCGCACCTTGCGCACATAGGGACTGCCGTGGGATCCGATGAGTTTCATAGATAGGTCTTGTAGCGTGGGCCGATTTCTGGCGTCTTTTGCATTCTATCGAGGAAGACCGGCCCGGCCCTTATCCACCGGCGCAAACGCCGAAACCGTCGCATTCAGGCACAGTCGGCCGCCTACAATTGGGGCATGAACCCGTCCACCAGCTTCACGATCACCGCCCTGTCTCCGCTTGACGGACGTTACGCCGCCAAACTGGCGACCCTGCGGCCGCTGATGTCCGAACTCGGCTACATGCACCGCCGCGTCCAGGTCGAAGTGGCCTGGTTCATCGCGCTGTCGGACGCCAGTTTTGCCGAATTCAAACCGCTGACACCCGGAGCACGCACCTACTTGCTGGGCCTGGTCAAACATTTCTCGGAAGCCGACGCCGCCGCCATCAAGGACATCGAAAAAACCACCAACCACGATGTGAAAGCCGTGGAGTACTGGATCAAGTCGAAATTCGAAGCCCGGCCCGAGCTCGAAGCCGCCAGCGAGTTTGTGCACTTCGCCTGCACCAGCGAGGACATCAACAACACCAGTCATGCGCTGCAGCTCAAGAGCAGCCGTGAGCAGGTGCTGTTGCCGGCGCTGGACAAGGTCATCACGCAGCTGCGCGAGATGGCGCACCGTTATGCCGACCAGCCCATGCTCAGCCGCACCCACGGCCAGACCGCCAGCCCGACCACCGTCGGCAAGGAGATCGCCAACGTGGTGGCGCGGCTGGATGTGGCGCGCGAGCGCATCGCAGCCGTCAAACTGATGGCCAAGATGAACGGCGCGGTCGGCAACTACAACGCCCACCTGTCGGCCTGGCCCGACTTCGACTGGGAGGCCCTGAGCCGGCGCGTGATCGAGTCGCCCGAGCCGCTGGGCCTGGGCCTGACCTTCCAGCCCTACAGCATCCAGATCGAGCCGCATGACTACATGGCCGAGCTGTTCGACGCGGTGGCGCGCACCAACACCATCCTGATCGACTTCGCGCGCGACGTCTGGGGCTATGTCAGCGTGGGTTACTTCAAGCAGCGACTGAAGGCCGGAGAAATCGGCTCCAGCACCATGCCGCACAAGGTCAACCCCATCGATTTTGAAAATGCCGAAGGCAACCTGGGCCTGGCCAACGCGCTGCTGCGCCATCTCAGTGAAAAGCTGCCCATCAGCCGCTGGCAGCGCGACCTAACCGACAGCACGGTGCTGCGCAACATGGGTGTGGCCTTCGGGTATGCCGTGCTGGCCTACAGCTCGCTGAGTCTGGGCCTGGGCAAGCTCGAACTCAACAGCGAGGCGCTGGACGAAGACCTCGACAAGTCATGGGAAGTACTGGCCGAGCCGATCCAGACCGTGATGCGGCGTTACGGCGTGCATGGCGCCTATGAAAAACTCAAGGAAGTCACGCGCGGGAAAACCGTGACGGCCGACGCCCTGCACGCGCTGATCCACTCGCTTGAAATTCCGCAGGCTGAAAAAGACCGGTTGCTGGCGATGACGCCAGCGACTTATGTCGGCAAAGCCGCCGAGCTAGCCAAGCGGATTTAGCCCGGCGCCGGCATGCGGGCACCGCAGGCCCAGCACTCCTCGAAACCGCCTTCAACCGTTTCGCCGCAAGCGCACAACCAGTGCCGCTGCGGCGGGTTCTGCAGGCTCTGCAGCAGCAACTCGGCGCGTGGTTTTTCATGGTCATGGGCCAACCAAATTTCGGGCTGGCACTGGTCCGGCGGCAACTCACCGGCGACGCTGCCGAGGAAATAACGCTGCACGCTGGCCGAAAAGCCGGCCCGTTGCAGGGCGTCCGCCCACAGCGCCGCAATCACGATGTTGGGGGCACGGGTCAATCGGAGCATGGGGTCAGTCTACTCCTGAATTGATAGCTGCTCACGCCCGTCCGACAAGGGCTGGATGCCAAAAATGTGTGGATCAGGAATTGAGGGCACCGCCAGCTGGCAGATCCCGGTTTTCAAGCGCCCGGTCTGCATAACGGCCAAAACGCCAGGCCGTGTCTTCCTGCGTGATGCGCCGCCAGGTGCTGCGCTTGGCAGCCGGGCTCATCTCGGGCCAGTGCTGGACTTCCTCAAAAGTGCGGCCGCAACCTTTGCACAAGTCGTCGCCCTGGCTGGTCGAGCAGATCGCAATACAGGGGGTGTCGGCGGTGGTGTCGTACCAGGCGCGCCACGCCGCCATGGCCTTGGGGGGGAAACCCGCTTCGTCAGCCTCATCTTCATGGTAGAAAACCATCAAGGCATACACCTCGGCCAGCGCCCGCAGCTCGGGCGCCAGCGTGACGCCGTCTGGCGACGGTTTTTTCTCGCGCCAGTAGTTGATGGCGGCTTCAATGTCGGTGATATGGATGCCAGGCATGCGGGCTTGCAATCGGGAAAAAGGAAGATGGAGGCTGAAAACCGGGCCACCGCTGGTGACGGGGTTTGCCATTTTCCGGCTGGGCCGTGAATGATAGGCCAAGCGGGCATCCTGCCCCGGGCGCAGGCCGTTTTTACGTTGCGGCTGCGCTGGCTTTTGCAGAAATTTGCAATTTGTTGTCAAATACACGGCTCCGAAGGGGAGTAACTCCCTCGTCCGGCCTCCTCGGGATGGCCCCGCCGCCGGACGTTCAGCAAGTCGTCATTACGAAGGTCACACTTCCGGCTTGCTGGACATGCAACGCACTGCATGTCGAGCCAGACCTTCGATTGAAACCTGAACAGGTTTGGATCGAGGCGTCGCGGCAACCATTCCGACCCTCACCGACCTTGTCTGGTTTTTAACGAAGCCGGAAATCCGCCCGCCGGATTTCCATGTCGCAACCTGACGTGAAAGTGTGAAATGGAATTATTCTCAACGCCCTGGTGGTCTGCCCTGCTGCACGCCGTCTACGGCGGGCCCCGGTGCGCCGACCGTCTCTTCCATCATCACCACCGCCGCGCAATGGGTCACCTACGCGGTGGCGGTCGCCGGTGTGCTGGTTGCTGCCTGGCGGACCACCCGCCGCGTCAAAACCATGGCGACAATCTCTTGATCACCGGACAAGCCATCGCCGGCGGGCTAGTGTGCCGTCGCGTAAATAAGGCGATGAAATGAAATTGTTCAGACGGTTGTCAGGCAAGGAGCGAGAAGGCGACATAGCCGTCGCTATGGCAACGACGAGCGACGCCGCATGGCAGCCGTCTGGACGGTTTCATATCGCATTTATTTGCGGGACAGCACACTAGTCATGGACAACGTCATCGTCTACCTCGACGAGGCCGCCCACGCACTGACGGTCTTGCCGTCCATGCTGCCGGCCGCTCAGGCCCGTGCACCGATACGCTGGATTGTTGTCGGTTGTGCCCCCCGGGTCACCCATCACGTCAGCAAGTGGGTGACCCACAGTGCACGCCAGAACTGGCGCGACAAGTGGGCCGACAAGGTCTTCTCGCAGCTGCTCCCTGTGCTGCAGGTTCCCGGCGACGAAGTGGTCTCGCAGATCGCCAGCGGCCCGCTGTGTGACTTGACCGATGCATTGATGCGCCAATACGGCGCGGCACGCGTGCCGGACGCTCGCCGCCCCAAGCTCGGCAATACGCGTCAGCCGGTCCTGCGCCAGAGCGCTGCACAAGCTCAGGGGCTGTTGGCTTATGCCGCCATGGTGGCTGGCAGCGGCATGTTGCTGGCAGCGGACTGAGCTGACAAAAACCTGGCCGGGCGGGCAGCTTTCCGGCCGCAAGCTGCCCGCGCCGGTGCTATTCTTGCCCCATGAAACTCATCATCAAATGGCTTTGCAGCGCTGCCGCCTTGCTGGCGGTGGCTTATCTGTACTCCGGCGTGACCGTGACCAGCTTTCCTGCCGCGCTGCTTGCCGCAGCCGTGCTGGCGGCGCTCAACACCGTGGTGCGCCCAGTGCTGATTCTGCTGACACTGCCGGTGACAGTGGTCACACTGGGCCTGTTCCTGTTTGTCATCAACGCCCTGATGTTCTGGGCAGCGGCCGGTCTGCTCAGCGGTTTGCACGTCACCGGTTTTGTGGCGGCGCTGATCGGTTCGCTGATTTTTTCGCTGCTGCAGCTAGCGATCGAGTTTCTCCTGGAGCGCCTGCTGCCGAAGTAACTGGTCGATCTCGCGCGTGCGCGTGTCGATGATGGAGCCGTCGATGTGCGCGCCGGCGCCCGAGCCGGTGTCGCGCCCGCTGCGCATCAGGTCTTGCGCCGCCTTGAGGCGGTCCCGCGCTGCGCCATAGTCCAGCTGGGCCACACGGCTTTCTGCATCCGAGCGGATCGCCCTCAGGGTCTGGCCCTGCTGGCCTTGGGCCGTCGCCAGCAATTGCCAGGCCATCGCATCCTTGGGGTGGCTGGTGACCCAGGTTTGCAGGCGATCCGACACGTCCTGCGGACGCCCCGCCGCCAGATCGGCCTGCGACTGCAGCAACACCGCCGCCCGGCTATTGACGCTGGACAGCCGGGCCGCCTGCGCAGCCCGACCTGCGGCAATATCCGTTTCCAGCGACAGAAGCTCAACCGCCTGGGCCATCAATGGACTTGCGGCAGCAGCGGTTTTTAGCTTGTCTACCAGACTGCGGGCCTCGCCGTGGTCACGCAAGCGGGTGGCGGCCAGGGTGCCGGCATACAGCGCACCGGCCTGCCGCTGCGTCAGGACAGCTGCGGCAGGCACCCGCTGCGCCTCGGCCAGCGCGAAGCGCAAAGCTTCCACGCCGGCGTTGCCCAGCACATGGGCCCGCCCGGCCATCATGGCGTGCACCAGGCGCGCGCGGCCGGCTTCCGGGCTCACTGCCAATGGCGCCGGGGCCTCGAGTTGCAAGCGGCTTTTGGCTTCACCGATCCGCTCGGTGGTGAGCGGATGGCTACGCAGGTAGGGATAGGAGCCGTTGTCGTTGAGCCGCGAGGCCTGCTGCAGTTTGTCAAACATGCTGGCGAAACCCTGCCTGTCGTAGCCGGCATCGGCCATCACACCAAAGCCGATCCGGTCGGCCTCGCGTTCCATGTCACGCGAGAAATTGAGCTGGTTCTGGACCGACAGCGCCTGAGCGCCAGTGATGGCCGCATTCGCGGCATCCGGATTTTTGCCGGCAGCCATCATGCCCAGGATCATCGCGGCCAGCAGCCAGGGCATTTGCTGGTTCTGTTTGGTGATCAGGCGGGAGATGTGGCGCTGTGTGACGTGAATCAATTCGTGCGCAAGCACCGAGGCCAGCTCATCCCGGTTTTCCACCGCGCTGATCAGGCCCAGATGCACGCCGAGGTAGCCGCCTGGCAGGGCGAACGCATTGACGGTGCGGTTGCGTATCAGCATGATCTCCCAGGCAAAGCGCTCATCAAGCTCTGCGCCCAGCTCGCCACGCGCGCGCGCCGCAGCCATCAGCGGTTGCCAGATGCTTTGCAGGTAGTCGCCCAGCACGGGGTCATCAAGGTAATCCGGGTCGCGGTAAATGCTGCTGGCAATCCGGTCGCCCAGACGCCTTTCTGCACTGGCCGTCAACTCCGAGGTATCACCGAGGGCGGGCAGAGAGCCGCTGGGCCGAACTGGTGCCTGCGCTTGTGACAACCCGGCAGATGCTATTAAAAGCATAGCTGCTAACGCAGGTCGACTATGGGCAAAGAGCCCTTTTGATGCGCAAGTTTCAGAACGAGTCGATGGGGACAAAAGCAATCACCTTGGTAGTGTTGAGATCGAGCAAAACCGTCCAGAACTTGTCGCGGCTGGCCATTGGCAGGTAGGCCAGGGACATCACGGAAGTGCCGGCGCCGGGGACAGACTTCAGCGCTTCATCGATCAGGCCCACCTGGGCTGGAAAACGCGCCTTCAGGTCGCTCAGCGGCCTGGCCGCCAGCCTGATTTGCGGCTCGGCTACTGTGTATGCCTGCCACAGCGCAGGCCTTGCGCCCAAGGGGACTCCACCCATCGCAACCAAGGTCATGTCCACTTTTTCCCGCTCGTTTCGGAACGCACGTGTCGATAGCAGTGTCGGCCCGGTCCAGGGCAGATGTTGCAGCGCTGCGGGCGGCTGGGCCAACTCTTCTTCCGGCACCTCAATCGCATGAACCACACGAAACCGGTCTATCTCGAACACCAGGTGCACCGGCCGGGCAACCGATACCGTCCACAGGCCATAGACCAGAGCAGCTATCTGCAGCAGGCCAATCATGGCCAGGTCGCGGCGCAGTTCCCGGGAGGGTTTGTTGCGGTTGAAAACGGTCAGTGTCAGCAAGGGTCCCATGACCACGTCAACCGCGATCACGATAAAAAACAACTCCCGTCCGCCCGAAATTTCCCGGTAGGGATAGGGATACCAGATGCCGAACACCAGCGCTGCCGCAGCTGCCGCCACCGCCAGGCTGATCATCAGGTGAATGCCCGCCGCCGACAGGCGGCCATTTAACGGGCGTGACATGGTCAGGGTCATGGCAGACATGCTCTTATGATGAGGGATGTTTGTAAAGGTTTCGTAACAGTATGACCACGACTTCAATGCTGACACACTTCGACAGCCAAGGTCAGGCACACATGGTGGATGTCGCGGCCAAACCTGCCACGCACCGGGTCGCCGTGGCGCAAGGCCGGATTGTCATGAATGCAGCCACTCTGGCAGTCATTCTTGAAGGGACAGCAAAGAAAGGCGACGTCCTGGGCATCGCTCGGATCGCCGGCATCATGGCCGCGAAGAAAACCAGCGAATTGATTCCACTGTGCCATCCGCTGGCGCTGACCCACGTGGCCCTCGAGTTCACGCCTGACGCAGTCGGCGCCAGCATCCGCTGCCTTGCCACCGTCGAGACCGTCGGTCCCACCGGGGTAGAGATGGAGGCATTGACCGCCGTGCAGGTGGCACTTCTGACCATCTACGACATGTGCAAGGCCGTCGACCGCGCCATGGTGATCAGCGATGTGAAGGTGCTCGAAAAACACGGCGGCAAGTCAGGCAGTTTCGTCGCGACGGCCTGAGGGCCGGGACCGTCAATCGACAGGGAGCGGGGCGATCCCAAGGGCACCACGCCATTTCGCGTGGTTAAGCGGAAAGGCCGCGCGGTAGCGGGCGAGATGCCTCAGGGCCTCTTCGTCACGACCCAGCACGACGGCGCTTTCGATCACTTTCTCGATTACGCGTGGTTCGGGGGAAAAATGCAGGAGCTCTCTGCTCTGGGCGTAAATCTGCAACGCATTTGCCGGTGTCAGCGGGGTGAGGCTCAAAGCGGCGAACTCAGCCTCCCGCCGGAACAGGCGGGTGGCGCTGATTTTTTCGAGGGTGTTTTCGCGATAAGCAGGGTGGCGCTGCGCAGGGGCCCGATAAATCTGGCTGACCCGGTGGTAGTCCCAGGCCCCATACGCCACTGCGGCAAGAAGGATGACCCCAGCCACACCAAAAACATGTCTGGCAACCCCGGCACCTGCGCCTTGCGGTTGCGGGCTGTCACTGCGGTCTCCGAAGCCGGTTCGTTTCATCCAGAGCAGGTATACACACAGGCCCACTGTCATCTGGAAGGGTCCATACCAGAGCGGATATTCCAACAGGCTGTGCAACCCGATCAGCGCCAGGACTGCCCAGGCCATCTGGCGTAAGGGATCGGTTTCACGCCAGGGTCGGGCACGCCACACCAACCATGACAGGACGATGCACACCGTCGCGGCGAACGGAATACCCAGCTCCACCGCCAGATGCAAGGGCAGGTTGTGCGCATTGCCCAGGATGTCGCAAAAACGCGCGCCAGGATAAAGGGTCATGTAGTGCGCATAATCCAGCTCCCCCCAGCCCCAGCCAAGCCACGGCTTTTCTCCGATCAGGGTGAGCACGTTGGACCACAACGTCAGGCGGCCGGCACAAGCGAGATCTCCAGCCTGAAGGCGCGCCACCATGCCGTGCTCGGAGATATCCAGCCCAACCATCCACGGAAGGGCAAGCATGGCCAGCGCATACGCCATGATCGCAGTGACCATCAGGCGGTGGACTCCCGGTTTGCGCCACATCCCCCACCAATACAGCATCGCAAGGATGAAGGCCAGTTGAAGAAGGCCGGTACGGGACGACGAGGCAGCACAGGCGACTGCCAACAACGCAGCGATGGGCACACCAAGCACACGCCAATGACCGTTTGAATCGCGTGTTGCCACAAACCACACCAAAGCCATCAGGCCGATGTTTGTCAGGCTAGCGAAATGGTTTCGCTGGCGCAAGTTGCCAACGGCTTCACCGGGGCCAGCCTGGCTCATCCACGGAGCAAATCCGGTGGCCTCACCAAAGTATTGGCAAAGACCGACCAGACTGCTTACCAAAGCCGCGAACAACCAGGCTGACGCTAGCCAGGATCCAAGCCCCCTTCCAATGGTTTGCGTCGGCATCCAGGCGAGCAGAAACACCAGAACGGCCAGACAAAACCCCGCCACGAGAAGCGGCGTTATATACGGGGAAGGGTTGGTCGCAACAGGATTCAACCATGGCAACGCGACGAGCAGCGCGACCATGAAGGCCGGGAAAGGTGCAGGCATGCTAAAAAAGAAAAGACCGACCCGACGATACGGGAGCGCCCTTTCGGGGAACAATGAGACCGGGAAAGGTGGCAGGCCCATGTCGTCCATCCATCATGAATTGGATACCGTAGATATAGCCCATCCGTCTTACGACGGAAACGCCTGCAAGAGCGCAATTGGGAGGATTGCGAGCAAGCCCGGCACTCATCCAGGCTTCATCGTGTCCCGCCCATAGTCGTCATCGAGACGCACGATATCGTCTTCACCGAGGTAGCTGCCGGATTGAACTTCAATAATTTCCAGTTCTGTCTTTCCCGGATTGTGCAATCGGTGAACCTCGCCGATGGGAATGTAAGTTGATTCATTCTCTGTGAGGAGAAACGTCCTTATTCCGCGAGTGACTTGTGCCGTTCCTCTAACGACCACCCAATGTTCGGCCCGATGATGGTGCATTTGTAGACTGAGAGAAGCACCTGGTTTGACGAAGATTCGCTTGACCTGAAAACGCTCCCCCGCTTGTATCATTTCAAACCAGCCCCACGGACGCACGACCCTTCTATGTTGGTCCGCCTCTGGAATTTTCATTGTCTCAAGCGCAAGCACCACCGTACGGACTTCTTCAGCATGGGTGCAGGCCGCCACCAGCAGTGCATCTGGCGTATCAACGATAAAGAGGTTGTGAGTGCCCAGCGCTACGACAGGCCGGTTAGATGCATGAATATAGGTGCCAGCAGCCTGCAATGCTAGGCCTTGTCCGACAACCCGGTTTCCTTGAGCGTCGGGCGGACTCAATTCTGCGACAGCATTCCAGCTCCCGACGTCACTCCAACTCCCGGAAAAAGGTAATGTGACCACTTGATGGAAATGCTCCATTACTCCATAGTCAATACTTTCAGCGCGACACGAGATAAAGGCGTCCGGTTCGGGCCGGACAAAAGCGCCATCCCGAGATCCCTGACTAAGCGCTTTACGGCAACTCACCAAGATGTCGGGGGCATGTTGCTTCACTGCGTCCAACAACACGCCGGCGCGACATAGAAACACGCCGGCATTCCACAGTACATTCCCCTGCAGCAACATGGATGCGGCATGCTCCGCAGTGGGCTTCTCGATAAAACGTGTGACCGTCAAAGATCCATCGTCTCTTACTGCTCCTTTCTGGATGTATCCGTAGGCCGTGCTGGGATAACCTGGCACGACTCCAAAGGTGACTATCGAACCCTGCTCGGCCGCCACGACGCCTCTCTCCACCATTGCGGCAAACCCGCAGGCATCTGGTATGTGGTGGTCAGCTGGACAAAATAGCAGGAAATCGTCAGGGCTCACGTGCAGTGCTGCCAACGTCATGGCGGGTGCTGTGTTGCGGCCAACAGGTTCAAGAATAATGTCACCTTGCATTCCCGCAACTTGCATAGCCTCCATCACAAGAAAACGATGCGGTTCGGCAGCCACACACAAGACACGACCAAGCCCCGGAGGCGAAACTTTTTTCACCCGCTCGAGTGCGAGCTGCAGGAGGCTTTTGCCATCAATCAGCGGAACAAACTGCTTTGGCAATGCCTTGCGGCTAAGTGGCCAAAGCCGGGTGCCCGTACCGCCACAGAGAACGACAGGAATAATCATTGAGATAGGTATTTGTATATCCGACGATGGTTTGAAAGGCTCTTCGACTCCCATGTTTCACAGAGGTGGTCGCGTACGCTTTTTACTTGGCTCTGACCCGCATGCTGACTGCCATTTCTCCATCATCGCAATAATCGTTTCCGCCCCCCCCGTATTGGCGGCCCTTCTCAGCCGTTACCTGGCCTTGCGGGGGGTTGCCAAGCAAAATCTCAACCTGGGATGGTCGAAGATCTCTATCTGCCATCGTTGATGATACGAAACGGCAACCACATCAGGCCTCAGTGACAAATTGTTAGTCAAGACAGTGATTCGCTAGCCGGTCTCGTGCCCACTTGACCATGCGAAGTCATGCATCGGATAAGACCATGGTTGCAGATCAGACCTTAACAATCTCAAATTTCGGCAGTGGAAAAACCAGACTTCTGCCTTTCATCGCTGGCAAGGATTCAAAAAATTCCCTGAAATGCCAAGGCAGCACAAGGAGGTAATCCGGATTCGATGCGAGAACCTGTTTCTCCGGAACCAGTGGAATAAGCGTACCTGGGGTAAAAGACCCAAATTTATCCTCGTTAACTTCGCCAATTTCACGCACCAGTGTGTCATTGATTCCGAAGTACTGCAAAAGTACGTTTCCCTTGGTGGATGCCCCCAGTCCAGAAACAGTTTTTCCGCTTTTTTTGGCTTCCTCGAGAAAATCTGTTAAGGCGGCTCGCGCCTCCTCAACTCGAACTTTAAACGCGTCAAAAGCCCTTGTAGTATCGAGCCCCAGCGCCACTTCGTCCTCAAGGATTTTCTCAAGCCACTCGGCATTAACTTGCCTCGTGGAGTTCCGTTTGGCTGCCGTTACGGAAAAACTGCCGCCATTAATTTCATTGAATTCAACATCTAA
The DNA here is from genome assembly GCF_013817205.1 of Polaromonas sp. Classification (GTDB taxonomy): domain Bacteria; phylum Pseudomonadota; class Gammaproteobacteria; order Burkholderiales; family Burkholderiaceae_C; genus Polaromonas. The sequence goes on along the minus strand of NZ_JACDDD010000057.1, from coordinate 2,099 downwards.
CACCTTGAGACCAGCTTTATCAGCGATCCAGTTAATTTGTTTAAGGGCATAAAACTCTAGATGTTCGTGACAGATGGTATCGAATGAATTTGTTCGAAGCATAGCGGGCAGGTAACTCTGCTCAAGAATCCACACACCCTCGTCGGCAAGGGCTCCTTCAATTTCACAGGCGAAAGTAATTGGATCCTCCAGGTCGTAAAACATCGAAAACGAAGTGATAACTTTGGCTTTTTTGCCTGCCAGTCTCTTAGCGATTGCTTCTGCGGAAAAAAACTCGGCGATGAGCGTAATTTCAGCAGGGTAATAGGACGCGAATTTTATGCCCGTTGGATCCACCCCAATGAGCTGGTATTGATCCTCCGGATAGGCGAGCAGGGTTGTGGCATCGTTGCTCCCTATATCAATGACGAGGTCACCCGATTCGAGCACTCCTGAAGCCAGGATTTTTGATACCTTTGATTGAAGGTGGCGCACCATACTGGCATTAAGCCCCGACCGATATCCATAATTCAGGCCGTACATTTCGCTGAGGTCATAGCTTTGTTTTAGTTGCACGAGACCGCATCCATCTGTAGAGGAGCATTTAACCAACTCAAGGGGGCCAGCTGTGACCTTTTCAGAACGTGACTTGGGAAATACGCCCGTTAAAGCCTGATCACCCAACGACATTACCGTAGCTAAATGGCCGCCACCGCAGATACGGCAATTTGAAATAGTTTTGAGCATTTATTGGTACCCGGATGAGGCTCGGTGTTGATCTATTCGTGGTGGTCCAGCGACTGGTACCCGTGACGTTTGACCAATTCGTCCCGCTCTGCCGACTTGAGATCTTCCCTGACCATCTCTGCCACAAGTTCGTGAAATGTAATTTTTGGAGTCCAACCAAGTTTGTCTCTGGCGTTGCTTGCATCTCCAAGCAGGGTTTCCACTTCTGTCGGACGGAAATACCTTGGGTCAACCGCCACAATGCATTTTCCTGCCACGTCGTACCCCTTCTCTTCCACGCCCTCACCCTTCCACTTTACCGTGCTACCAAGTTCCTCAGCAGCCGAGTTTACAAAGTCCCGCACGCTGTATTGCAAGCCAGTGGCAATCACAAAGTCTTCTGGCTTTTCTTGTTGCAACATCAGCCATTGCATTTCTACATAATCTTTTGCGTGACCCCAGTCGCGCTTAGCATCCAGGTTTCCCAAGTACAGGCAATCCTGCAAGCCCAGCTTGATCCGGGCCATGGCGCGCGTTATTTTTCGGGTGACAAAATTTTCACCGCGCACCGGGGACTCGTGGTTGAACAGGATGCCATTACAGGCGTATACACCGTAAGCCTCACGGTAATTGACAGTAATCCAGTAGGCGTACAGCTTGGCCACGGCGTAGGGGCTGCGTGGATAAAACGGCGTGGTTTCACGCTGTGGGGTCTCCTGGACCAAGCCATAGAGCTCGGAAGTAGACGCCTGATAAAACCTGGTCTTACGCTCCAAGCCCAGTATCCGAATAGCCTCCAAGATACGAAGCGTGCCGATTCCATCAACATCCGCCGTGTATTCGGGACTTTCAAAACTCACCGCCACATGACTTTGCGCAGCGAGGTTGTAGATCTCGTCGGGCTGAGTTTGCTGAATAATCCGTATCAAGTTGGATGAGTCAGTGAGATCGCCATGATGCAGAAACAGGCGAACTCCTTGTGTGTGCGGATCACGATAAAGATGATCTATGCGCGCCGTATTGAATGATGAAGCCCGACGCTTGATGCCGTGCACGATATACCCTTTTCCCAGAAGCAGTTCGGTCAGATAAGATCCGTCTTGCCCGGTAATGCCGGTGATTAAAGCGACTTTTGGTTCCATAACACTCCAGTGGTGTTCCAACGTTTTTCAGAGGAGGGCGAGCTGTTGAGACCCGAAACTAGCGCGTGAATCGGTTGAGAATTTGTAAGCAGTCGATCCATTGGGGTTGTTTGGTTTTATTCAGACTTAGGGAAGGTCTGCATAACCCCCGCCGCAGCGAGAGTTGCTAGTCAAGAGTTCACAACATGAAACCGGCACAGTGTTCGAGCCGGTTTTCTGGCGATGCTGGCCCGAGTCTGCGTCCGCCTCGAC
>NZ_JACDDD010000056.1:14871-25512 GCF_013817205.1 Polaromonas sp. | reverse complement strand
GGCCCTATCGGATATATACCTCCGGCAGAAGCTGAGGCAAACTACTACCGGCAACTCGCCAGTCAAGCCTCCACGGTGGAGGCATGACTTAAACCAAACAGCCTCCATGAAACCCGGGGCGATTCAGACAGACCCGCCATAAGTCCTTGAATTTACAGGGATTCTCAATTTCTATGGCGGCGTCAAGGCTCGTCACCTTATTCAGCCAAAAGACAGTTTTGACCTGGCTTCTGGATCTCTCCTCGCTTCAAACTCCCACACGGCCACTGCCTGTCCATCAGGCTACCGCAACCCGCAGTTTTTCGCGGCGGTTAACCGGGACGGTTCAGGCCCCTGCCAAACCGGGATTTGGCTCTCTCCAGTTCCACCAGGTTGCGCCACTCGATGAATTCGCTCAGATTGGGTGCTTGCTTGCTGCCATTTTCATAGGCCCGCATGCGCTCCGTCAGCAGTTGCAAGGTATCGCTCCCCGTGCGCCCTGCCGCGCGCTCCTGGGCGATGACCTTGCGAAGGCGCTCGATGCCGGCAGCCCTGTTTTTATCCACGGCCTGCGGCTGCTGTGAGCCAGCCTTCGCTTCGAGCATCGCGATCACCTGGGTGGCCATGAATTTCAAGGTTTCAAGCTGCTCATCATCGAGAGTGCGAGGCACGCGGTCGATGACACACAGCGTGCCCAGCACATGCTTGCCCGAAGTGACCAGGGGCGCCCCGGCGTAAAAACGTATCTTCGGCTCGCCTGTAACCAGCGGATTGTCGGCGAAGCGCGTGTCCAGATGTGTGTCTTCAACGACCAGCACCCCGTCGGGAGCCGGAAGGGCATGTGCACAAAAGGCCATGTCGCGCGGCGTCTCCCGGATCGCCAAGCCGACGCGGGCTTGAACCATTGGCGCTTGTCGTCTACAAGCGAAATCAACGCCATCGGCGTCCCGCAGATACTGGCCGCCAGACGAGTGATGTCGTCGTAGGCCATTTCTTCCGGGGAGTCCATCACCAACAAGCTCTTCAGTGCCGCCAGCCGGTCTTTTTCCGATTCAGTTTTCAGGGTCATGCGAGAGGTCCAGGCCTGTGGCCTGCCTTGTTTGGGATTGCAGCCGCGCTGTACGCCAGGGACAATAACAGAACCGTGACTAGCGCGAAGAGGCCTGAGGCAATACCTCTGCCACGGCCTCGGTGGTCTGCTCCGCATGTTGCGCAATCTGGGCCGACACCAGCGCCAGCGAGGCCAGCGGGTAGGTGCCGCTGATGATGCTGCAGTAGGCAACCTCGGCTGCCACCGCGTCCTGGCCCAGACCTTCGGTGGCTGCGACGATGCAGGCCTCGATGCTGTCGAGGCCTGCATCGCTATACAGGTCTTCGCCTTCGTAGGTGACCCGGTATTCAAAGCCACTGCCGGGCGCGGGGTCGATATGGAAACGCACGATCATGGCAAGCTCCCGGTCTGCGGGTTGGGTTGAAAGGCTCGAATCAATGGCTGGCTACGCCCGCCAGATGGGGGCCGGATGCTGCAATAATTCAAAACACCCTGCCCCGCCACACGCCCGCTGGCAAAACAGGCGGTCAGAAGATAGCCGCCGGTGGGGGCTTCCCAGTCGAGCATTTCACCGGCACAGAACACCGGCACATCCGGCAGGGCGGTCAGTTGCAGCTGGGCATTGAGCGCGTCGAAGCGCACGCCGCCGGCGCTGCTGATCGCTTTGTCGATGGGGCGCACCGCCACCACACGCAGCGGCAGCGCCTTGATGGCACGCGCCAGTTGCACCGGGTCGTTCATCGCTTCCTTGCTGAGCAATTCATGCAGCATCGCCGCCTTGATGCCTTCAATGCCGAGCCGGCTTTTCAGGTGACTGGACAGCGAGCGCGAACCGCGTGGATGGCGTACCTCGACCAGCACCTGTTCCGGCGTCTTGCCGGGCAGCAGGTCCAGCGTGAATGTCGCGCTGCCTTCCGCAGCGATTTCATCACGCAGCAAGCTGGATGCCGCGTAAATCAGGCTGCCTTCGACGCCGCTGGTGGTCGCGACAAACTCGCCCTTGCGGCAGAAGCTGCGGCCCTGGGAATCGGTGAAGCTGATCGCCACCGACTTGAAGGGCTGGCCGGCGAAACGGCTGGCGAAGTGGTCTGTCCAGCCCGGCTGCTGCGACGGTCCCTGGCCGATCAGCTCTTTGAAAAACTCGCGCCGCGTTTCGCCGTTTTCGGCGGCCGCCAGCGTCTGCGGCTCGGGACCCACATCGAAGCCGCAGTTCGAAGGCTGCAGCGGCGCGACCGTGACACCACGATCCGTCAGCAGCGGCACCCAGGCGCCGTCGGAACCGAGCCGTGCCCAACTGCCACCGCCCAGGGCAAGCACCACCGCGTCTGCCTGGAAACTGCTTTCGCCAGCGGGGGTGAAAAAACGCAGCGCGCCATCGTCGGTCCAGCCCAGCCAGCGGTGCCGCATTGAAAACTTCACGCCGGCCGCACGCAGGCGCTGCAACCAGGCGCGCAGCAGCGGCGCGGCTTTCATGTCTTTGGGGAACACGCGGCCCGAACTGCCGACAAATGTCTCCACACCCAGCGCCTGCGCCCAGGCGCGCAGCTGTTCCGGGCCGAAAGCAGCCAGCAAGGGCGCGATCTGCGCGCTGCGCTCGGCATAACGGCTGAGGAAAGCCTCGGCCCCTTCGGAATGCGTGAGGTTGAGGCCACCCTTGCCGGCCAGCAAAAACTTGCGGCCCACCGAAGGCATGGCGTCGAACAGCTGAACCTCCAACGCTGCACCGGCGCCCGAGAGGACCTCGGCGGCCATCAGGCCGGCCGGGCCGCCGCCTATGACAGCGACACGTTGGGGGGAAGCAGTGGCAGGTAATTCGTTCAAAGAGAGGTCCGGAGTAAAGAGTCGTCAGCAATTTGGAGTGCTATCAATTTAATGGCTACTTGCGCAAGTCCAGCAAGGCTGGAGGCCAAAAATACTTCAAACTGGCGGCGATAGCCAAGGGCCGGCAACGCGCACCGGTGATGACTGGATTATGCCGCCCGGCTCCGGCTTGCGCCGTTCACGGCACTTCCAGCATCGCACCTTGCGGGGTCAAAAACGCCGCTTTCACGGTTTGTCCGGGATTCAGATCCTGCACCGCCGCACGGTAAACCTGCATGATCGCCACCAGCTCGGGCAGGCGCTGTGGCGCTGCGTTCGACTTGTAGTCAAGCACCCACCAGTGGCCCTCATGCCCGGCATCCCGGCGCTGCACCAGCCGGTCCAGCCGCAGCAGCTGGCCGGCGTGGAACAGCTCGACTTCGTTGCCCTGCCAGGCAATCACGTCCGTGTTCCAGGCCCAGGCTCCCTCACCGGCGAGGATGCTGCGCGCGCGTTCGGTGGCCTGCTGGCCCTGGGCCGGACTCAAACGGAACTCACGCTGCACCGCCCGCAGCTGAGCCGGCGCCAGCAAGCCCCATTCGAGCAGGCGGTGCATGGCTTGGCCGATGCGGGCTGCTTCGGAATCCTCGTCTGCTATCACTTCAATAGCTGATAACGCATTCAAGACGGGGGCTGCAGGCAGTTCCAGCAGAAAATCCAGCGCGCGCGCGTTGCCGCCTTCCAGCGCCTGCGCCGGCGGCACGGGAATCTCGTCAACCAACCGGTCTAGTCGCCGCCACCAGCTGTCGGTGGTCTCGCGGTGCGGCGTGATTGACGACAGCACCAGCGTGTGGCGCGCGCGAGTCAGGGCCACATACAGGGCGTTGAGCTCCTCGCGGCGGCGCGCCGCCTGCTCTTCGGCCAGTGTCTCGACCGCGCAGGCCGGCGGACGTGTCTCGCTGACCAGGAACACGAATTTTTTCGGCGCGACCTCCTCGCCCGGCCAGTCCACCAGCACACCCATGCTGTCGGCATTGCGCTCCAGCGTGTCGGTGTCCAGCAGCAGCACGGCTTCGGCCTCCAGGCCCTTGGCACCGTGGATGGTCAGCAGACGCACCGCCTCATCACTGACGCTGGCCGGCGCGAGCTGGCCGCCAGCCTTGAGCGCGCGCACAAAGGCGTAAGGCGTGGCGTAGCGCCCGCCGTCGAGCTGCAGCGCCACCGCCAGCAAGGCCTGCAGATTGGCCAGCACACTGACGCGCTGCGCATCGGGCGCGGCAGCGGCAAACTTGGCCAGCACATCGCCGTGGTGGTAAATCGCCTGCAATGCGTCGTGCGGCGGAAGTGCATCGAGCCAGCTTTTGTATAGCATCAAAACCGGCCCCAGCCCTTGCAAAGCGGGCGCAAGGTGCTCTGATTTTTGTAGCACTTCAAACCAGGCTCGGCCCGTGTCTGCACGCTGCAATGCGATCTGTACCAGTGCCTCGTCGTCCAGACCGAACAGCGGCGACTTCAGCGCGCGTGCCATCGACAAATCGTGCTGGGGTGAGACCAGCACATCGAGCAGCGCGACGATGTCCTGCACCTCGCAACAATCGATGAGCGCGGTTTTCTCGCCAACCACGGCGGGGATGTGCAGTGCGCGCAGCTCGTCCTGCAGCGGTAGCAGGCCAGCGCGTTTGCGTGACAAGACCATCACCTGCTCCGGTTTCAGGCCAGCGGCGATCTGTCGGGATATCCAGGCTGCGGCCTGCCTTGCCTCGAGTGTGCGCAAAGTCTCTTCAGGAATCTCGCGCGGCGTGGTCAGGCTGTCGCGCCAGCCGCCCAACTCGGTCGAAGCGGCTTCGTCCTCCTTGCTGCGCGGAATCGCCGGCAAACGGCCAACCGCGCCGGCCTCAAGCGATTCGGTTGTATGTTCGCGAAAGCCCTCGTAGCCGTCGGCGTCGCGCGCGGCACCCATGGCGGTATTGACGGTGCTGATCACGCGCTGCGCATTGCGCCGTGTGTGGTCGCAACTGAGCAGCTCACCGGCCAGGCCCTGGCGCACAAACTGCTGCGCAGCCTTGAACACCTGCGGCTCGGCGCGCCGGAAGCGGTAAATGCTTTGTTTGGGGTCGCCGACGATGAACACGCTGGGCGCTGTGCCCCCGCCGCCCCCCGCTCCGCCGTACCCGCTGAGCCAGGACCACAGCGCCTGCCACTGCAGGGGGTTCGTGTCCTGAAACTCGTCGATCAGCAGATGACGGATGCGCGCGTCCAGCCGCTGCTGAACCCAGCCCGACAGCAACTCGTCGCCCAGCAGCGAGAGCGCGGCCGTTTCGATGTCGTTCATGTCAACCCAGCCGCGCTCCTGCTTGAGGGCGCTGAACTCGGCAATCAGCAGCCGTGCCAGCCGCGCCATGCGCTGCTGATAGAGCCAGGCGTCGTGTTGCTGGCGCGCGGCCAGCACACGCAGCACCAGTTCCTGCGCCACCCGCACCTGCTCGATACCGATGATTTTTTCGCCGAACTTGCGCGGTGTGCCCTTCTCGGTCAGCAGCGCCGTGAACGCGCCTTGCATGTCGCCGGCGCTCAGCGCCTGCTCCAGCTCCACCCCCTTGGCCGCAAACGTCGGTGCACTCGCGCGGGCCAGCGCCACCGCGGCATCGCGCAGGGTTTGGCGGTGAAAGCGGTTGCTGGTCAGCAGCTCTTCCGGCTCGTCAAGCCCGCCGAACTCGGTGAACTGCAGCGTGAAATGCTGCACCGAGCTCTCGACCACGCCGGTGGCATCGGCCAGCGCGAACTCGGTGCGTTTGTCCAGCGCCGCCTGCAGCGCCTTGTCGGCCTGGAAGCGGCCATAGGTCTGCACCACGGCCTCGAAGTCGGCCTTGAGTTCGGGTTGCTGCACCAGCGCGGCATAAAAACGCCGCCACACCAGCGCGCGCGCCGGTGCATCGTCTTCCAGCAACTCGTAGTTCAGCGGAAGGCCCTGCTGCTGCAACAAGGCCAGCGGCGCACTGCGCAGCAAGGCGGCAAACCAGCTGTGGAAGGTGCGTATCTGTACCGAGCGGCCGGTCTCCAGAATACGTTGGTATAAATTTGATAGCAGCTCACGCCCGTCTGGCGGGGGCTGTGGGCCTTTTTGATACGCAAAACCGCGCATCGCCAGCTCCCGCATCAGTGTCGCGTCATCCGCATGGGCGAACTGCTCGAGCCAGTCGTGCAGGCGCTCACGCATCTCGCCGGCGGCGCGTTTGGTGAAGGTGATCGCCAGGATCTCCTGCGGCTGTGCGCCGTCCAGCAGCGCCCGCACAATGCGCGAGACCAGCATCCAGGTCTTGCCCGCGCCGGCGCAGGCCTCCACCGCCACGCTGCGGCGGGGGTCGCAGGCGATGGCGTAGAAGGCCTCGGCTGAAACCGGCTGGCCATTGTGTTCGTAGGCGGCTTTCATGCCCAGAAGTCTTTCCGGCATAGGCCTCTTGCTGAGCAATACTCACAGGCCTTGCCCTCCCCCAACGCCGGCAGCGGGGTGCCGCGCGCCACCCGTGCCATGTCGGTGAGGATGCTGTCCAGCAGTTCGTCGCGCAGGGCGACGATCTCGGCCTGTTCGTAAGTGCGTGTGGCTTCCTTTTCGCCGAGATTCACATAGGCGGCGGCCAGGGTGTCGTCTTCCACCAGGCCGGCGTAAAACGCGAGTTGTGTGTCTTCCTGCGGCTGCTTGAGGCGCTCCCGGGTCGTGCCACTGGCCTCTGTCTTGTAGTCGAGAACCAATATGCTGCCGTCGGCCAGCCGGTCAATGCGGTCTATGGTGCCTGTCAGGGTCAGCTCGCCCAGCGGCGTTTGCCGTTCGACCTCGGCGGCCTGGAACACTGCGCCGGCGGCTTCGTGCTCTGCCAACCAGGCCAGATAGCCTTCGCGCACGCGCGGCCAGCTCGCCGCAAATGGCAAAAACTCACTTTCGCTCAGGCCCATGTCACGCGCCGCCTGTTCCGCAGCCTGGTTGAGCAGGATTTCGCGCGCCGCCACATCGGGGACCGGGTCTGCCTGCAAGGCCTCGTGGAAAATTTTGAGCAGCGTGTGCAGCCAGTTGCCGAAGTCGCGCTTGCCAAGTTCGGTGTCCAGCTCGTCGGCTTCTTGCAGACGCAACTGGCGCAGTGCAAAAAAACGGTAGGGGCAGCGCCGCAAGTCTTCGTACGCACTGGCCGACAAGCGCTTGACCGGCAGGGCTTCGCCGCTCGGCAGGGGGCGCGGCGTCGGCGCAAGCTGCAGCGAACGCGACACACGCGGGTCTGATGCCATCTCGATCTGGTTTTGCAGCAGCAACTCCTGCACAAACCCGCTGGGCATCAGGCGCTCGCCGTTGTGGCTCTCGCGCCATAGCAGGTCCAGGTGCGAAAACTGCAAGGCGTGCTTCCACGCGGCACGCTGGGCCCCTGCCTCAACCTCGCGCGAGGGCAGGCCCAGCAGCTCGCGTTGCGGCGGTGTCCAGTTGCCCGACGGCTCGGGCGATACCGGCAAGTGCTGCTCGTCACAGCCGGCCAACACCACCGCCTGCAGGCTGCGGCCCAGCAACTGGCTCAGCGGCAGGATCACCACTTGCTCCTGGGCCGGATGCGCAGGCTTGAAGCTTTCCGCCTCCAGCGCCTGGTTCACCCAGGCGGTGAAACCGGCCAGGCTGATACGCGCGTCCGCATCGGCAAATTCGGACTCGGCGCCTTCGTGCAGGCGCAGGGCCTCGAGCACGGACTGGCCGGCCACATCGCGCACCAGGCCCTCCCACTGCCCTGCCGCCTGCAACGCGGCGCGCAGGTCACGCAGCCAGGTGGTCAGCGCACGCGGGCGCTGCAAACTGTCACGCAGCAGGTTCAGCCGGGCCGCCAGCACACCGGCAACTGGCAGGGATGCGCCAACGGCGCGCCACTCGCGCACACCGCTGCGGCGCAACTCTTTTTCGGCGGCGGCGACCTCGGCCGCCTCGAACGCCGGCGCATTCTTGAGCCAGTCCAGCACGGCATCGGTGGTGGCGTTCCAGGTCGAGGCGCGCAGCAGACCCATCAGCGTGGCGGCGGCGCGGGTGGTGGAAAGCTTCCAGCCAGTTTCGTCGCGCAGTGCGACGCCGGCCTCCCCCAGCATGGCGCGCACCCGGCGCGTGAGTTCCCGGTCCTGCGCCACCAGCGCGACCGGGCTGCGGCCCTGCGCCAGATGCGACAGCACGCAGGCGGCGGCGCGTTGCGCCTCGGCCTCAAAGTCAGGCGCCGGATGGAGAGCCGGCAGAGACGGGGCCGCAGGAACATCAAGCGAAATCGATACCGCCCGCTCACCAAAGTGGGCCTTCAACGCGCCAGTGACCGGCTCGGTTTGGAAACCTTCCAGCACCACCAGCAGATCCACCGCCTCGCCCGCCTGGGGGGAGAACAACACATCGGACGGATAGCTGGAGGTCGATGCCCAGGCCAGCGCGATCTGGCCCAGCGCCGCTTCGAGCTGAAGCACCGGCGCGTCCAGGCCGGCGACCAGCATGGCGCCCAGGCGTGAGCCCCAGGCCGGCCGCTGGCCGGGAGGAACCGCCGCTGCAAGCCGGGCCAGCGATGCCGCCGCCTCAACCAGCCGCGGTGCCAGCACCTCCTGCTGCGCGCCCAGTCCGGCGCGCGACAGCAGCGAGGCGGCCGTCAGGATGTCGCGCGCGGTGTCCTGCCGAAGGTCGCCTGGCGCCGGCTCGAAACCGCCCAGGCGGGTCGCCCAGTTCATGGTGGTTTCATAACGCGGCAGGAAATGGGTGGCGCCGGCTCCTGCCGCCCACGCAGCTTTGGCCTCGCGCATCAGTTGCGCATAAGGCAGCAGCACCACCGTGCGGGAAGGATGGATGCCGCGCGACTGGAGCAAGCCTGACAACTGCGCCGTGACTCGCGCCCAGCAGGGAGCGCCGGGGCCGGCAGGCACGGGCATGCCTTCGCCTATCACGCCCATAGCCGGACTGGGAGGTTTGCCGCGCAACGGGGGGACTTGGTTTCTGCCACAATGCCTGCAACTTTAGCTTCTATCGACACAATTTCCTGAACCCTCCCCAAAGGACATGCCATGGCCAGCGAACTGATCAAACATACCACCGATGCCACCTTCGAAGCCGATGTGCTGCAGGCATCCAAGCCGGTGCTGGTGGACTACTGGGCAGAGTGGTGCGGTCCCTGCAAGATGATCGCCCCGATTCTTGACGAAGTCGCCACCGGTTACGACGGTCGTCTGCAGATCGCCAAGATGAATGTCGATGAAAACCGTGACATTCCGGCCAAGTTCGGCATACGCGGCATCCCTACCCTGATGCTGTTCAAGGACGGCCAACTCGCCGCCACCAAGGTCGGCGCCATGAGCAAGGCGCAACTGACGGCCTTTATCGACCAGCAACTGGCCTGAATCCCGAACTGCCACACACGCCATCCGGACCCTGCCGCCGGCCTGTCATGTGTGGCCATTCCCCCGCCCTCCCTTGCGGACGACCCCCCTCAATTTCCTGTCATAATGCCCCTGTTCGCTGACTGGCCGCTGCCGGTCAGTTCGAGTTCCCGGTTTGTGAAGCGCCTCTAGCTTCCTTTCAGACCTCCCCCGTTTTTAAAAATGAACTCCGCGAGGAGTTGACTTCACGCAAGGTTTTCCCATGCACTTAAACGAACTCAAGGCACTGCACGTGTCTGAAGTCCTCAAGCAGGCCGAAGAACTCGAAATCGAAAACGTCGGCCGCATGCGCAAGCAGGAGCTGATGTTCGCCATCATCAAGAAGCGCTCCAAAACGGGTGAAACCATCGTCGCCGACGGTGTGCTGGAAGTGCTGCCCGACGGCTTCGGCTTCCTGCGGGCACCGGACTCCAGCTACACCGCATCAACCGACGACATCTACATCAGCCCGAGCCAGATCCGCCGCTTCAACCTGCACACCGGAGACATGATCGAGGGCGAAGTACGCACCCCAAAAGACGGCGAGCGCTACTTTGCACTGAACAAGCTCGACAAGGTCAACGACGGCGCGCCCGAAGCGAACAAACACAAGGTGATGTTCGAGAATCTGACACCGCTGTTCCCGCGCGAGCAGTTCAAGCTGGAACGCGACATCAAGGGCGAGGAGAACCTGACCAGCCGGATCATCGACATCATTGCCCCCATCGGCAAAGGCCAGCGCGCCCTGCTGGTGGCGCCGCCCAAGTCCGGCAAGACCGTGATGATGCAGAACATCGCCCACGCCATCACTGCAAACTACCCCGAAGTCGTCATGATGGTGCTGCTGGTCGATGAGCGTCCTGAGGAGGTCACCGAGATGCAGCGCAGCGTGCGTGGCGAAGTCATCTCCTCCACCTTCGACGAACCCGCCGCCCGCCACGTGCACGTTGCCGAGATGGTGATCGAGCGCGCTAAGCGCCTGGTCGAGCTCGGCAAGGACGTAGTGATCCTGCTGGACTCCATCACCCGACTGGCCCGAGCCTACAACAACGTATTACCGTCTTCGGGCAAGGTGCTGACCGGCGGCGTCGATGCCAATGCACTGCAGCGTCCCAAACGCTTTTTCGGTGCCGCCCGCAAGATCGAGGAAGGTGGCAGCCTGACCATCATCGGCACTGCGCTGGTCGATACCGGCAGCCGCATGGACGAGGTGATCTTTGAAGAGTTCAAGGGCACCGGCAACTGCGAGATCCACCTGGACCGTCGCCTGTACGAAAAACGCGTGTTCCCGGCGATCCACCTGAACCGCAGCGGCACCCGCAAGGAAGAGTTGCTGCTGGCCCCCGAAATCCTGCAAAAGTCGCGGATCTTGCGCCAGTTCATGTACAACATGGATGAAATCG
>NZ_JACDDD010000056.1:0-14861 GCF_013817205.1 Polaromonas sp. | reverse complement strand
GAGCTGATGCTCAAGAACATGAAGGCCACCAAAACAACCACGAGTTCTTTGACATGATGCGGCGCGGCGGCTAGGGCACCACACCGCCAGCAATCACCCCGATTTAACCCAGCAGGGGCCGCGGAACCGGCTTCGCCGGGCCGCAGGCGCAGCGCCCCCTCGGGGGGCAGCGTTTACACGCAGTGAAAAAGCGTGGGGGCACTATTTCCACGCTATAATGCAAGGCTTCACGGAAAGTGCTCGAAACTGGTTCGAGTGGCTACCGAAACGAACAAGGAAAGATCATGAAAGAAGGCATTCACCCCAATTACCGCGAAGTTTGTTTCCTGGACATGTCCAACAACTTCAAGTTTGTGACCCGCTCCTGCGCCAACACCAAAGAAATGGTGACCATGGAAGACGGCCGCGAATTGCCGCTGTACAAGCTGGATACCTCCAGCGAGTCACATCCCTTCTATACCGGCACACAGAAATCCGTGGACAACATGGGTGGCCGCGTCGAGAAATTCCGCAACCGTTTTGGCAAGACACCTGCCAAGCCCGTCGCTGCCGAGTAAGCTGCGACTTTCCGCCAACTCGACCGAAAAGCAGCCTGAAGCTCAGGCTGCTTTTTTTTTGCTCCAGAATCGGGCATTCCGCTCAGTCTGAGTTTCCGTGAACAAGCCTTCTCCCGCCATCATCGCCCAGTCCGCCGTTCGCCGCCTGCCCAGGCTTGCGTTACTGCTGTTTTGCGTGGCCTACGTGCTCCCCGGCTTTCTGGGTCGCGGTCCCTGGAAGAATGCCGACATCGCCGCCTTCGGCGCCATGCGCGAGCTCGCGGCTGGCAACACCCCCTGGCTAAACCCGCAACTGCTGGGTCAGGCCGGCGAATTTGAAGCGCTGGCGCCCTACTGGCTGGGCGCGCTGGCGATCAAGGCCTTCCCGTTTCTGGACCCGGCATTTGCGGTCCGCATCCCCTTCGTCCTGCTGCTCGCGCTAACCCTGCTTGCTACCTGGTACGCGGTTTATTACCTGGCACGCAGCCCCCAAGCCCAACCGGTCGCGTTTGCCTTTGGCGGTGAGGCCAGCCCGTTGGACTATGCGCGGGCCATCGCCGATGCCGGGCTGCTGGCCCTGATTGCCAGCCTGGGACTGGCGCAGCTCTCGCATGAAACCACGCCAGCCCTGGCGCAGCTCGGTTTCGTGGCACTGGTGTTTTACGCGATGTCGGCCAGTGCCTACCGAAGCGCCTGGAAAATCATCGGCCCTGCGTTGGGTCTGGGCATTGGCCTGGCCGGCCTGGCGCTCAGCGGCGCGCCTACTGTGGCCGTGCTGCTGGGTGCCGGCAGCACCCTGCTTGCGCTGGGCAGCACACAAAACAGTCGGGCTGAAAAAATTGAAACGCACGCCTGGCGTTGGGTGCTGCTAGCGGGGGCGCTCACCCTGGCCGTGACCGCGCTGTGCTGGGGGCTGGATCTTTGGCGCTGGCGCATAGAGATCGCCGGGTTTGACGACGCCGCGGGCCTTAAAGAATGGCGCAGCCTCGCACGCTTGCTGGTCTGGTTCACCTGGCCCGCCTGGCCGCTGGCCGCCTGGACGCTGTGGCGCTGGCGCCGGCAACTGACGAGCCGGCATGTGGCCCTTCCGCTGTGGTTTTCCCTGGTTGCGCTCGCCGCCACCGTCACCACCACCGCATCAGATCGCAGCCTGCTGCTGAGCCTGCCCCCCCTTGCGGCGCTGGCGGCCTTTGCGCTGCCAACGCTCAAACGCAGCGTGGCCTCGCTGATCGACTGGTTTACTCTGCTGTTTTTCACCGGTTGCGCCATCATCATCTGGGTGATCTGGATCGCCATGCAGACCGGCATGCCCAGGCAGCCAGCGGCCAATGTGGCCAAGCTGGCCCCGGGCTTCGAACCCAGTTTCTCCTGGCTGGCCTTCCTGGTCGCTGTGGTGGCCACTCTGGCATGGGCTTGGCTGGTCAAATGGCGCGCCGGCCGGCAGCGCGCTGCGATCTGGAAGTCCATGGTGTTGCCGGCGGGCGGGGCCACCCTGTGCTGGCTGCTGCTAATGACGCTGTGGCTGCCACTGCTCGACTATGCGCGCAGTTATGCGCCGCTGTCGCGGCAGGTGGCGGCCCGCGTCAATCCCGATGCCTGCGTCGAGGTCCACGGCCTGAACAGTGCTCAGGTCGCGGCCTTCCAGTACCACGGCAAGCTTCAGTTGCGCCAGGCCGGCGCCAAAGCCGTCTGTCCTTACCTGATCGTTGATGCCGACGCACAGGCAAGGCTCAGCGAGACCATCGACATGCCGGAGTGGGCCTATATGACCACACTGCGGCGGCCCACCGACAAAAACGAAAATGTGGCTTTGTACAAAAGGGTCAGCCTGGCCACCACCGCCCCGGTATCCACCCCGGCCCCGGCCCCCCGCAGGCCGTGAGTGAATTAAGACTCATCAGCAAACACGCCGGCACGGTGCTGGTGGGCCAGCTTGCAGTCATGGCCTTCGGGGTGGCTGACACCGTCATCGCCGGCCGCTACAGCGACCAGGCCCTGGCCGCGCTGTCGGTGGGCTCTGCCATCTACATCAGCGTTTACGTCGGCCTGATGGGCATCGTGCAGGCCTTGCTGCCGATTTGGGCCGAACTGCACGGCGCCAGGCGTTCGGCAGCGCTGGGCCGGTCGCTTCGGCAGGGCCTGTACCTGTGTAGCCTACTCACCGTGGCCGGGATGGCCGCCCTGCTGTTTCCCGGGCCGCTGCTGCGCTGGGCGCAGGTGCCCGAGGCCATGCAGGCTGATGTCCAAGCTTATCTTGCAGTACTGGCACTGGCCCTGCTGCCGGCGCTGCTGTTCCGGATTTACAGCACCTTCAACCAGTCGCTGGGCCATCCCTTGCTCATCACCTGGCTGCAACTGGGCGCGCTGGGCATCAAGATCCCGCTCTCCATCTGGCTGGTGGCCGGGGGCGCCGGCATGCCGCCGTTGGGCGTAGTGGGCTGCGCCTGGGCAACGCTGGTCGTGAACTACAGCCTGGTGTTGCTCGCCTTCGTGATGCTGCGCACCCAGAACATCTACCGGCCCTACCGGCTGTGGAGCCGCATGGAGAAACCCGACTGGCACCAGATCGGCGCTTTTGCACGCCTTGGCATTCCCGGGGGCATGGCCTATCTGGTGGAAGTCACCTCGTTCACACTGATGGCCCTGTTTATCGCGCGCCTCGGGACCGTCGCCTCGGCCAGCCACCAGATTGCCGCCAGCCTGGCCTCGGTCCTGTACATGGTGCCGCTGTCCATCGCCATCGCCTGCAGCGCACGCGTGTCCTTCTGGACCGGCGCTGGCCAGCCGGCGCAGGCGGCCCGCGCTGCATGGACGGGCTTTCGGCTTGCAGCGCTTGCTGCACTTGCACTCGCAGCTACCTTATTGATAGCAAACGACTATCTGGCAACGCTTTATTCGCGCACACCTGCCGTCGCGCAAATGGCTGCCGGCTTGCTGTTCTGGGTCGCCATCTACCACCTGGGCGACGCCATGCAGGCGATCTCGGCCTTCTTGCTGCGCTGCTACCGTATTACTTTGACGCCACTGCTGCTGTACAGCCTGATGCTCTGGGGACTCGGCCTGCTGGGCGGCTATCTCCTGGCTTACCGCGGGATGGGGCCTTATCCGGCCATGCCCGTGGCGCAGAGTTTCTGGGTAGCCAGCACCGCGGGCATGCTCCTGGTCGCGCTAAGCTTGGCCGCCTTGCTGCGTTTCGCTGTGCAGCGCAGCATCCGGGACGCTGTCAGGCTGGAAGCTGCCGTACCCGCGTAGCCGGAAACATCATGGAGAATCGCGCGCCTTGGCCGAGCAGGCTTTCGATCTTCAGCTCGGCGCCGTGACGCTGAAGAACATGCTTGACAATCGCCAGCCCCAGCCCGGTGCCGCCGGTCTCGCGCGAGCGGCTGCGATCAATCCGGTAAAAGCGCTCGGTCAGGCGCGGAATATGTTCTGCAGCAATGCCCGGCCCGCTGTCCCTGACTGAAAACTCGGCACGGCCGTCGGCCAGGTTTTGCCACCGCACTTCGATGGTCCCACCTGCAGGGGTATAACGCACCGCATTGCTCACCAGATTTGTCATGGCACTGAGCAACTCCGAGTGGGAGCCTGCAATATCGCAGCGCCCCTCCTGCAGGAAGTTCATGTCGTGGCTTTGCGTCACCAGCATCTGCGACAGATCCCTGCCGTCCTGCTCACATTGCGCCATCAACTGGGACACGGGAACCCATTCGTTGGTACCAGGTGGGGGGCTGCCCTCCAGCCTGGACAGCGTGAGCAAATCACTCACCAGCGTTTGCATGCGCCGCGCCTGTTGCGCCATCAACTCCAGGTAACGCGCGCGCTCGTCGTCGTTTAGAGGAAGCGTTTGGAGGGTCTCCACGAAACCGCCGAGTACCGTCAGCGGCGTGCGAATTTCGTGCGAGACGTTGGCGACAAAGTCGCGCCGCATCACTTCCGCCTGTTGCACCGCAGTGACATCGCGCGACAGCAGCAGCTTTCGGCCTTCGCCGTAACCATGTAAATGCACAGCCAGTTGCACGGGACGACTGGATGTGCTGCGCGGGCCACGAATCACAATATCGCCAGCGTAGTCGTCGCCATTGAGATAGGCCACAAACCCTGGGTCGCGCAGCAGGTTGCCGATGTGCTGCTGAACGTCGCGTTGCGGATCAAACCCGAAATGACCCGCTGCCGTTTCATTGCACCACTCAATCCCGTCCTGCGCGTCCAGCAGGACCACGCCGTTGGGCGATGCCTGGATAGCTGCCAGAAAATCATTGAGTCGGTCGCGATTTTCGGAAACCTGCTTTTCGCGGGATCTTGTCAAGCGCCATGACCTGTCTGCCACTTCACCCCACAATCCGGAGACACGCACGGGTGCGCTGGTGTCACCCTCCTTCAGCCAGGCAAGCAAACGCATGCCCCGGCGCAGATCGACCAGCACCCACAATGCGCCAGCCAGCACAATCCCCACCACCATGCCGTTGCGCGGATCGCCTATCGGCAAATACCGGCCCAGAACAGCACCGGCGAGCTGAAACAGAAAAAATCGAAATACGCGCCAGACCATGCAGCGATTGTGAAGGAAAGCGCTGCTTAGGCGGAAGGCGTCGCGGTCATGCGGTAGCCCGCGCCGCGAACGGTTTCCACCATATTGCCCGCGGCGCCGAGTGCTTCGCGCAAGCGTTTGACATGGACATCAACCGTGCGCTCCTCGATGAAGACATGATCGCCCCACACCTTGTCGAGAAGCTGCCCGCGGCTGTGCACGCGCTCCGCGTGTTTCATCAGATAGTGCAGGAGCTTGAACTCCGTGGGACCCAGCTTCAGGCCTTGCCCCTGATACGACACCCGGTAGGTGGCGGCATCGAGTTCCAGCGCGTCGAGCTTTACACACTCGGTGGTCTGCTCGGGCGCACGCCTGCGCAACACCGCGCGGACACGCGCCAACAACTCCTGGGTGGAGAACGGCTTGGTGATGTAGTCATCGGCCCCCGCGTCCAGTCCGGCAATCTTGTCCGGCTCGTCACCGCGTGCCGTGATCATCAAAATGGGAACCTGTCTGGTTCTGGCCTGCGAACGCCACTTCTTTGCAAGTGTGAGTCCGCTCTGCCCGGGAAGCATCCAGTCAAGCAGGATCACGTCGGGCAGGACGGCTTCAAGTTCGCGCTGCGCGGCTTCACCGTCAATTGCCCATATCGGCTGGAAGCCGTTGTGGCGCAGATTGACGGCAATCAACTCGGCAATGGCCGGCTCGTCTTCAACCACCAGAACCCGGGGGACAGTCTTCATCGGCACAGTATTTCCGGTTAACGAACCATGGATTCGATGGTTTCCATGGAGGTATGGCGAACGTCTGCACCCTTCACCACATAAATGATGAATTCTGCGATGTTCTTTGCATGATCGCCGATACGTTCTATGGCCTTGGCGACGAACAGCAGGTCCAGACTGGAAGAAATGGTGCGCGGATCTTCCATCATGTAGGTGATCAGCTTGCGGACAAAGCCATCAAACTCCTTGTCGATCGCATCGTCTTCCTTGAGGATGGACACAGCCACGTTGACATCGAGCCGGGCAAAGGCGTCAAGCGCTTTGCGCAGCAGGCCGGATGCCAAGTCGGCTGCTATGCGCAGCTCGGAGGATGGCAGGGTTCGGGCAGCGCCGCTGTCGATGATGGACCGCACCATGCGGGCGATTTTCTCCGCCTCGTCACCGGCGCGCTCCAGATTGGCCGTGGTTTTGGAAATCGCGATCAGAAGCCGCAGGTCGCGCGCCGTGGGTTGGCGACGGGCGATGATGGACGACAGCTCCTTGTCAATCTCGACTTCCATCATATTGACGCGGGCTTCCATCTCCGTCACTTCAGTGGCAGCCTCGGCGCTGAACTGGGCCAGTGCATACACCGCGGTGCGTATCTGCGATTCGACCAGGCCGCCCATTTCCATGACACGGGTGGAGACGCTGGTCAGTTCGCTGTCGAACTGGCTGGACAGATGTTTGTCACTCATGATCAACCAAACCTTCCTGTGATGTAGTCTTCGGTTTCCTGCCGTTTGGGCTTGAGGAATATCTGGTCAGTCTCGCCAAACTCGATGAGTTCGCCCAGATACATGTAGGCGGTGTAGTCGCTGCAACGCGCCGCCTGCTGCATGTTATGGGTGACGATGGCGATGGTGTAATCCTGCTTCAGCTCATGCACCAGTTCCTCCACCTTGCCGGTAGAGATAGGGTCCAACGCAGATGTAGGTTCATCAAGCAACAGCACAGAGGGCTTGACTGCCACGCTGCGTGCGATACAAAGACGCTGTTGCTGGCCGCCGGACAGGGATAGCCCGCTCTGACTGAGCTTGTCCTTGACCTCGTTCCACAGCGCTGCCTTGGACAAGGCCCATTCGACGCGGTCGTCCATCTCGCCCTTGCTTAGATTTTCATAGAGCTTCACACCAAACGCGATGTTGTCGTAAATCGACATTGGAAACGGCGTGGGCTTCTGGAACACCATGCCGATGCGGGCCCGCAGCAGATTGATGTCCTGCTTGGCGTCCAGGATGTTCTGGCCATAAAAGTTGATCTGACCCTCGGCGCGCTGACCAGGGTAGAGGCTGTACATGCGGTTGAGCGTGCGCAGCAATGTCGACTTGCCGCAACCCGACGGACCGATAAAGGCCGTCACCTTGCGCTCCTCGATATCGAGGTTGACGTTCTTGAGGCCCTGAAATTTTCCGTAGAAGAAATGGAGCTTGCGCAGCTCAAGGGCGTTCTTTTTGGTCTGCACGGCGGCTGGGGTATCTGGCATGTTGGATTCCGGGTCTTGAGAAGGTCAGATGTTTGGGAGACGGCGGTATCAGCCCGGCGCCTTTTCACGCAGGAACACGCGTGCAATGATGTTGAGCACGAGTACCGACAGCGTGATCAGCAAGGCGCCACCCCAGGCCAGGCGTATCCAGTTGTCGTAGGGGCTGAGCGCAAACTGGAAGATCACCACCGGCAGATTGGCCATGGGCGCACCCATGTCGGTGCTGAAGAACTGGTTGTTGAGTGCAGTGAACAGCAGTGGCGCAGTCTCGCCGCTCATGCGCGCAACCGCCAGCAACAGGCCGGTCATGACGCCGCTCTTGGCCGCCCGCAGCGTGACCAGCGTGGCAACCTTCCAGCGCGGGGCGCCCAGCGCGAAGGCCGCTTCACGAAGGCTGCCCGGCACAAGGCGCATCATGTTTTCGGTGGTACGCACCACCACCGGCACAGCGATCAGCGACAGCGCCAGACTGCCCGCCCACCCAGAGAAATTGCCCACGGTGGCCACTGCAATGGCATAAACAAACAGTCCCAGCACAATCGAGGGAGCAGAAAGCATGATGTCCGTGACAAAACGCGTCAGCTCGGCTGTCTTGCTCTGGTCGCCGTACTCAGCCAGGTACACACCGGCAAAAACACCGATAGGCGTGGACACCAGGACTGCAAAGCCAACCATCATCAGGCTGCCAACGATGGCATTGGCCAGACCCCCCCCTTCGCTGCCGGGTGCCGGCGTGGACTGGGTGAACATGTTCCAGTCCAGCGCAGCAAAGCCGTTGGCGAACAGCACGCTCAGGATCCACAGCAACACGACAAGACCGAGAACCATGGCGCCCATGGAAAGGGTCAGACCGATGGCGTTGGAACGCTTGCGGCTGGAATAGAGGTGTTGGTTGAATTTCATCAGTTCGTTCCGATTTGAGGGTTTGAGGCGGAAGGTCTCACAGGCCCTTGGCCTTTTCGGCGCGCAACATCAGTATCTTGGCAAGCGAAAGCACGATGAAGGTGATGACGAAGAGCAGAAAACCCAGCGCAAACAATGTCGAGAGATGGAAATCGGCCGCTTCTCCGAACTCGTTGGCCAGGGTGGATGCAATCGACGTACCCGGCGAAAACAGCGAGGTGGGCATACGGTTGGCATTGCCGATCACAAAGGTCACCGCCATGGTCTCACCCAGCGCACGGCCCAGGCCCAACATGATCCCGCCGATCACGCCCTTCTGGGTGTACGGCAACACAACGCGGCTGACCACTTCCCAGGTGGTGCACCCCAGACCGTAGGCGGATTCACGCAGGATGGGCGGTACGATCTCGAACACATCGCGCATCACCGCCGCCACGAAGGGCAGAACCATGAAAGCCAGCACAATGCCGGCAGCCAGGATGCCGAAACCGTTGGTGCTGCCGCCGAACAGGAAGCCCACCAACGGCATGCCGCCGAGCACCTTCTGCACCGGCACCTGGAAGTAGTCGGCAAACAGGGGCGCGAACACAAACAGGCCGAACATGCCGTAAATGATGGAAGGCACCGCCGCCAGCAGCTCCACCGCTGTCCCGAGGGGACGACGCAGCCAAACCGGACAGGTCTCCGTAAGAAACAGCGCGATGCCAAAGGCCAGCGGGACCGCAATCAGCATGGCCAGTCCGGCACTGGCAATGGTGCCAACAATCGCAATCGCCGCCCCAAATTCTCCGTTGATGATGTCCCACTCAACGCGCCAGATAAAGTTGAAGCCGAACTTCTGGAACGTGGGCCACGCGTTGATGAACAGAGAGACGATGATGCCCACCAGGGCTATCAATACCAACAGCGAAAAACTCTGGGTGACGCGATGGAACAGGATATCCTGGACCCGTTGTCGCCTGGCGATCGACGCCATGCTGGGGTTGGCGGTCTCAACGGGCACATTCAGCGGATTCATGGTGATTTCCACGCTCATTTTGACTCCCATGTGAGGTCATCCAATCTGATAAACCGAGATCCGCCGGCCAGCCCTTGCCGGACGCGGATGTCATTTAAAGGATCAGTTCAACTCACTTCGCGATCTGCGACCACACCTTGGTGCGGATCTGGGCGGTCAGCGCGTCGGGGAGCGGCACGTAATCGAGCTCAGCAGCCATGCCTTTGCCGTTCTTGAAGGCCCAGTCGAAGAACTTTAACACCTCGGCGGACTGGGCTTTATCGGCGGGTTCCTTGTACATCAGGATGAAGGAAGCGGTGCTGACGGGCCAGCTCTTGACGCCCTTGGCATTCACCATGGAGATGCCCATGCCAGGCACGCTGAACCAGTCGGCACCCGCTGCAGCGGACGCGAAGGCATCGTCGTCCGGGCTCACATACTTGCCATCAGCGTTCTGCAACTGCAGGAAGTTCATGTTGTTCTTCTTCACGTAGGCGTATTCCACATACCCCAGCGCGCCCTTGACACGATTCACGTTGGCGGCCACGCCTTCGTTGCCCTTGCCGCCAACAGACGACGGTGCAGGCCACTTCACGGCAGCGCCACGTCCGACAGAGTCGGCCCAGTCCTTGCTGATCACGGTCAGGTAGTCGGTCCAGTTATAGGTGGTCCCCGAGCCGTCAGCGCGGTGTACCACGGTGATGTTCTGGTCAGGCAGGGTCTTGCCGGGGTTCAGGGCCACCAGTTTGGGGTCGTTCCACTTGGCGACCTTGCCCAGGAACATCTCGGCCAGTACGGGGCCGGTGACACGCAGTTCGCCGGGCTTGAAGCCCTCCAGGTTGATCACGGGCACGGTGCCGCCGATGATGGCGGGAAACTGGACCATGCCATCCTTGTCCAGGTCGGCGCCTGGCACGGGTGCGTCGGTCGCACCGAAAGCCACGGTTTTGGCACGAATCTGACGGACGCCGCCTGAAGAACCGATGGACTGATAGTTCAGGCCGGTGCCGGTGGCCTTTTTGTAGGCTTCAGCCCACTTGGCATAGATGGGAAAGGGGAAGGTGGCGCCAGCGCCGGTGATGTCTGCGGCCATGGCGGAACTCATGCCCAGGGTGGCCAAGGCGGCGACGGCCATGGCTTTGAGGAAAGTGCGCTTGTGTTTCATGTGGCTCCTTGCGGTTGGATAATCGGGTCAACAGGCTGTACTGTAGAAGCGCAATGTGACAGGTGCGTGACACTTACATGAAAAAGCAGAGCCTGGTTTGGCCTGCGGGTGATGGGCAACTCCCTCGACAGGCCCCTGGCCGTCGCCTGGAGGGGGCCGGGCTTCACAACCCGATCACGGGAGCCCGGCATGTTGACGGTTTGCGTTGCCTCCCCGCCTCCGCCTCTCTGCCTTGATGCCTGCGTCAGCACCAGCGTTTAGTGTGAATGCTATGCTGGCTGCGCCCCAACAATCGCTCACACATGCAAAATGGAACTCGCTTGGCTGCGGTGGACCTCGGGTCCAACAGCTTTCGCCTTGAAATAGGCCGCCTCGACCACGGGCAAATTCATCGCACCGAATACCTCAAAGAAACCGTGCGCCAGGGCAACGGCCTGGACAGCGAGCGAAACCTGACACCAGAAGCCATGCAGCGCGGCTGGGAATGCCTGGCGCGCTTTGGGGAGCGGCTGGCCGGCTTCAGGAAGAACGAAGTGCGGGCCGTCGCCACGCAAACCCTGCGAGAGGCTCGCAACCGCGACGAGTTTCTCGCGCGTGCGCACCAGGTTCTGGGCTTTCCCATCGATGTGATTTCCGGCCGCGAGGAAGCCCGGCTGATTTACCAAGGTGTGGCACACATGCTGCCGCAATCGGATGAGCGACGCCTGGTCGTCGACATCGGCGGGCGCTCCACCGAAATGATTCTGGGCCAAGGCCTCGAAGCGCTGGTGATGGAGTCCTACCGTGTCGGCAGCGTGGCCTGGTCAATGAAGTACTTTTCCGACGGGGAATTCACGGCGCGTGCCTTCACGGCTGCGGAAGTGGGCGCCAAGGCGGTGCTGGACGAGGCCCTCAATCTCTACCCTGCCGCCGGTTGGGAGGTGGCCTATGGTTCCTCAGGCACAGTCGGCGCGGTCGCCGATGTGCTGGTGGCGGCCGGCATGCCGCAAGGCATGATCACACGCGAAGGGCTGGACTGGCTGCTGGACCGCCTCCTCAAGGCCCAGAGTGTGGACCGCCTCAAACTGGAAGGCATGAAGGACGACCGTCGCGCGGTCATCGGTGGCGGGGTCAGCGTGCTCAGGGCCGTGTTCGAATTACTGCAAATCACCGAAATGCAGGTGGCCCAGGGCGCCCTGCGCCACGGCGTGCTCTACGATCTGCTGGATCGGGAGCGCGACACCAGTGACCTGCGATCAGCTACGGTTCAAGGGCTGGCGCGCAAGTTTGCGGTCGATGCCGCGCAGGCGCAGCGCATTGGCAGAACGGCCGTCGCCCTGTTCCGGCAAGCCGGTAGCGGACTGCCCCTGCCAGAGCTGACACGGGCGCAACGCAAGCTGGACTGGGCAGCGCAACTGCATGAAATCGGCAGCCACATCTCGCACAGCGATTACCACAAGCACGGTGCCTACATCCTGGACAACGCCGACGCACCGGGATTTGCACTGCCCGAAACACACCGGCTCAGCCTGCTGGTGTTGGGCCACCGCGGCAAGCTTCGCAAACTGGAGGCCGACTTCGAGGACCCGGTGTTTGTGCTGCAGCTGCTGTGCCTGAGACTGGCGGTGATTCTGTGCCATGCCCGCCGCGATCCCGACCTCAAGGGCATGCAAATGGAAATGGTCGTGGACAATCACCGCTTCGTGCTGGCTTGCCGCAGCGGCTGGGCAAGCGCGTATCCGCAGTCGGCACACCTGCTGCGCGAAGAGGTGTTGGCGTGGCAAAAGACACCGTGGACGCTGATTGTGGCCAGCCCCTGAACCGGGCGCAGCCCGTTTAAAGCAGTTCCGGCGACTGCACCGTGACCACCACGGTCTGCGCGCCGGCGCCGCGTTCACGGTAACGCAGCCACCAGAGTGCACCCTTCTTGACAGCGCACTCTTCTTCCCGCAGACCGAGCAGCTGTGAAATCACCTGCCCCAGTGTGGGCTGGTGACCAATCACCAAAATAGGCAATTTGTTCATTGGCCACTGCACCAGCTCCAGCAGTTGCGAGGGCGGCGCATCGGGGCCGAGTTCTGCACGTGTCTTGTATTTTCGCCCAAGCGCCAGCGCGGTCTGTTCACATCGGCGTGCCGGGCTGACCAGAATGCGGGTGCGGTCCGGTAATTGCCGGTCCAGCCAAGCGGCCATGCGGGCCGCCTGCTTGTCCCCGCGCGAGGTCAATGAGCGCTCCAGGTCGCTGACGCCCTGGGCGTCGTCAGCCGGCCATTCTTCGGCTTCCGCATGGCGCCACAGAATCAGGTCCATCACTGCTCATCCCTGTTGGCTGGGCCGGCGGTGTAACGCGCCATCAATGCTGCCTGGGCGCCCTGCGGTTCACCTTTGGCAGGTACATTAACTCTCGAATATGTGCCGTCCGGCTGCAGGTCCCAGGCATCACGGCTGTCATGCAGATAAGCCACCAGGCATTCATCGATGATGCGCTGGCGCAGCACCGGGTCGGTCACCGACCAAGCCAGTTCGACCCGCCTGAGCATGTTGCGGTTCATCCAGTCAGCACTCGACAGGTACAGCGTATCTTCGCCGTCGCAGCGGAAGTAGAAAACCCTGGAATGCTCAAGAAAGCGACCGATGATGGAACGCACGCGGATGTTGTCGGTCACCCCCGGCACCTGCGCCGGAAGCATGCAGGCGCCACGCACTACCAGGTCGATCTTGACGCCACGCTGGCCGGCGCGAACCAGCGCCAGTATCAGCGCTTCGTCGGTCAGTGCATTCATCTTGGCGACGATACGCGTGTCCCTGCCCTGTAAGGCAAGCTCACCCAAACCGTCAATCCTTTCGATCAGCTTTTTATGCAGCTGAAAAGGCGCCAGCCACAGGCGGCTGAGCTTGGGCAGCTTGCTCTGGCTGGCCAGGTGCACGAAGACGTTGTCGATGTCGGCCGTCAAGGCCGTGTCGGCGGTGAGGTAGCTCAGGTCGGTGTACAGGCGCGCAGTCTTGGGGTTGTAGTTGCCGGTGGACAGATGGGCATAACGCCTGAGGTGCTGGCCTTCGCGGCGCGTCACCAGCAGCATCTTAGCGTGGGTTTTCAGACCAACCACGCCGTACACCACCTGCGCACCTATCGACTCGAGCATCTCGGCCCAGTTGATGTTGGCTTCCTCGTCAAAGCGCGCCTTGAGTTCGAGCACCACCATGACTTCCTTGCCGCGCCGCACCGCCTCGCGCAGCAGCACCATCATTTCCGAATCGGTGCCGGTCCGGTAAATGGTCTGTTTGATCGCCAGCACCTGCGGGTCGTTCACCGCCTCGCGCAGGAAGTCGAGCACACCGTCAAAACTTTCGAAAGGCTGGTGGATGGAAACATCGCCGCGCTTGAGTCGCTCAAAAAACGACTCGCCGGGCACCAGTTGCACGGGGTAGCAGCCCTTGTGCGGCGGAAACAGCAGGCGCGGATCATTGACCAGATCCACCAGCTGTGTCAGGCGCACCAGGTTGACCGGGCCGTGCACGCGGTACAGCGAAGCTTCCGGCAGGTTGAACTGGCCAAGCAAGAAGTCCGACAGGTGTTTGGAGCAACCCGCCGACACCTCCAGCCGTACCGCCTGGCCGTAATGCCTTTGCTCCAGACCCAGGCGCAGCGCGGTGCGCAGGTTCTTGACGTCGTCTTCATCGACCGCCAGATCGGAATGCCGCGTGACGCGAAATTGCGAGAACTGCCCGACGTCTCGGCCGGGGAACAACTCGCTCAAATGCGCGCGGATGACACTGGACAGGGATACAAATGAGGTGTGTTTTCCCGACACCTTGTCCGGCATGCGGATAAAGCGCGGCAACACACGCGGCACCTTGACGATCGCGATGTCGTTCTCGCGGCCGAAGGCGTCGCGACCGCCGAGCCGCACGATGAAATTGAGCGACTTGTTCGCCACCTGCGGGAACGGGTGGGAAGGATCGAGGCCGACCGGAATCAGCAAGGGCCGAACCTCGCGCTCGAAATAGTGCTGGACCCAATGCCTTTGGGCGGAATTGCGCTCGCCATGCGACACGATGCGAATGCCCTTCTTCTCAAACAGGGGCAGCAGTTCGTCGTTGTACAGCGCGTACTGCCGCGCCACCATGTCGTGCGCGGCTGCGGCCAGCGCCGCGAAAGACGCTTCGGTGTAAGTGCCCTTCTGCTCGCGGGCCTGCGCGGCGGTCAGGTGCAAGGCCGCGCGAACTTCAAAAAACTCGTCCAGATTGGATGACACGATGCAGAGAAAACGCAGACGCTCCAGCAAGGGCACGTCGGCGCGTTTTGCCCAATCCAGCACCCGCTCATTGAAGGCAAAAATGCTGTGATCGCGGTCCAGCAATCGGACTTCGGGGGTGGTAGGTGTGGGTGACAAGGCTGTGGAAGGTGACATGCAGAAGATCTTGCTATTTTGTAATCAAATTGACTTGTTGGCAGTGTTCACCCATTAAATGACAGGCGTGTGACAGTCCCGTGTCATAAGC
>NZ_JACDDD010000006.1 GCF_013817205.1 Polaromonas sp. | reverse complement strand
TTGGTATGCTGTTCCCCCGCCCGTCGGGCCGGGCCGAGGAGCGCAGCCGAAAACGGATCAGGGCGAGCGATTGTCTGAGCGTAGCGAGTTCGAGCTCGACCCCGTTTTCGGCGAGCACCGCAGGTTGCCCGCAGCGAAGCGAAGGGACCCGGACCATCGGGTCGCCTTTTTCTTTGCTTACTTTCTTTTTGGCGACGCAAAAAGAAAGTGAGTTGCCGCCGGGCAACCCCCGGCTTGCTGGAAGAACTACCAACTCACAAGCTTGCGCAGGCTTCGACAAGCTCAGCCCGAACGGGAAAAAAAGCGCTTCGACCTTTCGACAAACTCAGGTCAGGCAAGCGCCAGTCCGAATGACAGGCACAGGCCTTTGCGAGGAGCAAGCATGCTAGCCCGCATCCAATCCCTGCCCCGCGACAGCCGCGACACCCTGTTTCTGCTGGCGGTCATCGGCTGGGTGCTGCTGCCCCAAGTCGCCCACCTGCCCTGGTGGTGCAGTGCGCTGGCGGCAGGCATGTTGCTGTGGCGCGGAACGCTGGCCTTCGGCAACCGACCGCTGCCCAGCAAATGGTGGCTGCTGGTGCTGCTCGCGATTGCCGTCGGTGCCACGCTTCTGACGCACAAGACCCTGCTGGGCCGCGATGCCGGGGTGACCTTGATCGTGATCCTGCTGGCGCTCAAAACCCTGGAACTGCGCGCCCGCCGCGACGCCTTCGTGGTGTTTTTCCTCGGCTTTTTCACCATGCTGACCAACTTCTTCTACTCCCAGTCGCTGCTGACGGCCTTCAGCATGCTGCTGGGACTGCTGGGCCTGCTGACGGCGCTGGTCAACGCCCACATGCCGGTGGGCAAGCCGCCGCTGCAGCAGGCCGCCAGAACCGCCGGCTGGATGGCGCTGCTGGGCGCGCCGGTGATGGTGGTGCTGTTTCTGCTTTTTCCGCGCATGGCGCCCTTGTGGGGAACACCGACTGACGCGATGACGGGCCGCAGCGGCCTCAGTGCCACCATGCAGGTCGGCACCATCGCCAGCCTGGCGCTGGACGACAGCATCGCCATGCGCATCGCTTTTGAGGGGCGTCCACCGCCTCAGCGCGAGCTGTACTTTCGCGGACCGGTACTCTCTGCCTTTGACGGACGGCAATGGCTTCCCTCTTCGGAATCGCGTTTTCCGTCGCGCCACAAGCTGACCGACAAGCTCAGGGTCGAGGGGCCTGCCCTGTCCTACCAGGTCACGCTGGAACCTACCAACCGGCCGTGGCTGTTCGTGATGGAGGCCGCCGCCGAAAGCCCGGTGGTTCCTGGCTACCGCACACGCATGAGCAGCGAGTTGCAGTGGTTCACCGACCGCCCCATCACCGACCTGCTTCGTTACCAAGTGCAAAGTCACCCGGTCTTCCGCCACGGCCCTGAAAAGCAGGAAGTCGGTCTGCAGGAGTTTGTCGAGCTTCCTCCGGGCTTCAACCCGCGCACGCTCGCGCTGGCAGCCGAGATCCGGCGTGACCCGCGCTATGCGCAGGCGGACAGCCGCGCTCTGGTACAGGTGGCCATGGAACGCCTGCGCACCGGCGGCTATGTCTACACGCTGGAGCCGGGCGTGTATGGCGCCAACACCGCCGACGAGTTCTGGTTCGACCGCAAGGAGGGCTTTTGCGAACACATCGCCTCGGCTTTTGTGGTTCTCATGCGGGCCATGGACGTCCCCGCGCGTATTGTCACTGGCTACCAGGGGGGCGAGCTCAATTCTGTCGATGGCTTTTGGGTATTGCGCCAGAGCGATGCGCACGCCTGGACCGAGGTCTGGCAGGCCGGCGAGGGCTGGGTGCGAGTAGACCCGACCTCGGCCGTGTCGCCCGGACGCACCGGCGCATTCCAGCGGCTGGCCGCGCCGCAGGGCCTCATCGGCCAGACCTTGGTCAACCTCAATCCCAACCTGTCGGCCCAGTTGCGGGCGACCTGGGAAGCCGTCAACAACCGCTGGAACCAGTGGGTGCTCAACTACACCCAAGGCAAACAGCTGGACCTGCTCAAGAACATCGGCTTTCAGTCACCCAGCTGGGAAGACCTCAGTTATGTGCTGATCGCCATCTTGGTGGGGGTGAGCGGCGCAGGCGCTATCTGGGCATGGTGGGACAGGACCCAGCACGACCCGTGGTTGCGGCTGCTGGACCGGGCGCGCAGGCGGCTTGCCCGCGCCGGCCTGGTCAGCCACGCTGGCAGCTCCCCCCGCCAGCTCGCGCAACAGCTGCTGGCGCAGCAGGGCAGCGACGGCCGGGATATCCACGACTGGCTGATGCAGCTCGAAGCCCAGCGGTATGCCGCTGCCGCTGGCACCGACATCAGCCTGGCCCAGCTCAAAAAACAATTCGCCGGGTTGCGCTGGCCGGTTTGAGTCGCCGTCCCACATGCGGACCTCGCGCCTGCGGCCATACTGTGCCCTTCAACCGCCTTTTCCCGGCTTTTCCCGGCTTTCAGGAAGCTCAGTCCCTCATGATCACACCCCCCTTCCCCACGCTCCTCGCCGCCCGCTGCTTGGTTGCTCCACTATTGATAGCTGCCTGCGCAGGCGGGGCGTGGGCTGCGGGCCAAAAAGACTCCAAACCCCGGACATCAGCCACCCGCACGGTCACCAGCCAGGAGGAGGTGCTGCGCTACGCCGACCGCCCGGAAGCCATGGCGTTCGCCGACGACCTGGCCCGCCGGCGTGACCTGGATCCGCAATGGGTGCGCCAGACCCTGGGCCAGGCCCGCCACCTGCCGACCGTGGTTCGCCTGATGCAGCCACCGGCCAGAACCTTCGTCAAGAACTGGCGCGTTTACCGCAGCCGTTTCATCGATCCGGTCCGTATCGGCGCCGGCGTGCGCTTCTGGCAGGACAACCAGGCCAGCCTCGCCCGTGCCGAAGCGGAATACGGCGTGCCTGCGGAAATCATCGTCGGCATCATCGGCGTGGAAACCATTTACGGGCGCGACACCGGCAAGTTCCGCGTGCTGGACGCGCTGGCCACCCTGGCCTTTGACTTCCCGGCTTCGCATCCGCGCGCGCGCGAGCGCACCGAGTTTTTCAGAGGCGAGGTGGAGCAGTTCCTGACCCTGCAAAGCCGGCAGCGTACGGACCCGTTTGCGGCGCTGGGCAGTTACGCCGGCGCCATGGGCATGCCGCAGTTCATGCCTTCTAGCCGCAACAAATATGCGGTGGACTTTGACGGCGACGGCAACATCGATCTGTGGAACAGCCCCGCCGACGTGATTGGCTCGGTCGCCAACTACTTCAAGGCCTTCAACTGGCAGCCCGGCATGACCACGCATTACCCGGTCAGTTTTGACAACAGCCGGCTGGACATGGACGCGCTGATGGCGCCCGACATCCTGCCGACTTTCAGCGTCGCGAGTTTCACCGCCAAAGGCGCCGTGCTTGAAGGGCCGGCACTGCAGCACCGCGGCCCGCTGGCCCTGGTGGAACTGCTCAACGGCGACCCGGCCAAGGGCGGCAGCGCGCCGATGTATGTCGCGGGCACGGAGAACTTCTACGCGATCACGCGCTACAACTGGAGCAGCTATTACGCGATGTCGGTGATCGAACTGGGTCGGGAAGTGGCCACCAAAAGAAGCAGCAACAGCAGCAGCAACTGAGGCTTCAGACTGGCCGGATCGTGATATCGACGGTCATGGTCTCTTTGCCGCCGCCCTGTCGCACGCCCTTGATCGGCGGGCAGGCGTTGTAGTCGGTGCCCATGGCCAGGCGCACATGACGTTCGTCGATCTGGCAGCTGTGGGTCACATCGATGCTGACCCAGCGCCGCGCCGTCACGTCCAGGCACACATCGACCCAGGCGTGGCTGGCCAGATCAGGTTCGTTGGCGGCATAAAAATAGCCGCTGACATACCGCGCCGGGATGCCCAGGCTGCGGCAGACCGCCACCATCACATGGGCCTGGTCCTGGCAGACGCCGGCGCCCGCTTCGAATGCCTGCAAGGCCGTGGTGGTCACCGTCGTGCTATTTTTTTGATAGCTGACTGCGCCCGCCACACCCCGGCTCAGGGCCAAAAGCATGGCCAGATCGACACACCCGGCAACCGGGGGTGACACGAAGTCGCGGCCGAATTCTGCCAGCCGCGCGTGCGGTGTCGCCAGCTGTGTGGCGCGCAAAAAAAACGCCGGATGCGGCATGGTGTCCGCATCGGTGAATTCGGCGATGCCAAAGGTGTCGACGTTGCCGGCAGCATTGACCAGACTCCAGCGCACGTTGTCCGCGACCTGGCCGACGAAAGTGTAGGAGCTGACCCGGTTGCCAAAGGCATCACGCTGCTCGAAAAGCTTTTCAGGCGCGCCCAGGCTCCAGAAATTCACGGTCTGCGCCGGGCCGGACTGCGGGGTTAGCCACAGTGTTTGCAACGCATACCGCAGCGGTTCCGTATACCGATAGTCCGTGACGTGCCGGACATGTAACTTCATGACCGGTGCCTCTTGTTCCCGGCAGAAGCGATAGCGGCTCTCAACTGGTGGCCGGCACCAGGAAATCGCGGCTGATGCAGGCTCCGAGTTCGTTGACGCGGTCCAGAAACTGCGTGAGGTAGGCGTGCAGGCCGGTGGCCAGAATTTCGTCGATGCGGGCGTAGCGCAGGTCCGCAGACAGCTTGCCGGCGCGGCGTACGGTGTCGCAGGTCGTGTCGTCGGTCACCAGCTTGAGGTTGTTCACCACCTCCTGCAGGCTGGCGGCCAGCGAGCGCGGCATGTCGGCGCGCAGGATCAGCAGTTCGGCAACGCGCTCGGGCTTGATCACGTTGCGGTAGACGCGGCGGTAAATCTCGAAGGCACTGACGCTGCGCAGGATCGCGCTCCAGTGATAGAAGTCGTACTCCTGGTCCTTCTCGCTGGCGGCGCCGTAGAAGTCGCTTTGCACGGCGTGAAACTTCACATCAACCAGCCGGGCCGTGTTGTCGGCGCGCTCAAGAAAGGTACCCAGTCGCATGAAGTGCAGCGCCTCGTCCTGCAGCATGGTGCCCACGGTCACACCCCGCGACAAATGCGAGCGGAACTTGACCCATTCGAAAAACTGGCCAGGGTCGCGCTCAAACTCGCCGTTGCGCAACATGCGGAAAATTTCAAGATAGGTCTGGTTCTGGGTTTCCCAGACTTCGGTGGTCAGCGTGCCGCGCACCGCACGCGCGTTCTCCCGAGCGTTTTTCAGGCAGGAGATGATGCTCGACGAGTTTTTCTCGTCGCGAACCATGAAATCCATCACGTCGCGTGCGTTGACGGCGCCGTATTTGCTTTCATAGGCCTGCGAAAGCTCGCTGATGCTGAGCAAGCCCTTCCAGCCCACTTGCGCCACGGCGGTCGATTGCGGCAGCAGGGACGTGTGGTAGTTCACATCCAGCATGCGCGCCGTGTTTTCGGCGCGCTCTGTGTAGCGCGACATCCAGAAAAGATGATCGGCGGTTCTTGACAGCATATATTTCTCCTTGGCCTCAAACGCCGAAAGCGCTGGCGCGCTTTGCGTGTTTTGGTGATGACCTCACAAGCGCTACGCGCAGTTGATGAGTCATCCCCGCGAATGCCTGCGGCATGTCGCCGGCGCGCTCTGAGTAGCGGGACATCCAGAAGAGGTGATCAGCGGTTCTTGACAACATTATTTGCTTCCTCCCTGCGACTGGCTTTGTGATTGCCCGGACTGCGACTGTGTTTGCGTCTGGCTGGTGCTGTAGTTGTCGTCCTCGAGCACCCAGGTGTCCTTGGTGCCGCCACCCTGCGAGGAGTTGACCACCAGGGAGCCGTCTTTCAGCGCCACGCGGGTCAAACCGCCCGGCACCATTTGCACTGTTTTGCCGCTGAGCACAAAGGGCCGCAAATCGATGTGGCGCGGTGCGATGCCACTTTCCACATAGGTTGGGCAGGTGGACAGGCTCAGCGTCGGCTGGGCAATGTAGCCAGCCGGGTTAGCCAGCACGGCCTTGCGGAAATCCTCGATCTCGGCCTGCGTCGATGCCGGTCCGACCAGCATGCCGTAGCCGCCGGCGCCGTGCACTTCCTTGACAACCAGGTCCTTCAGGTTGGCCAGCGTGTAGGCCAGGTCGTCGGCGTTGCGGCACATGTAGGTAGGCACGTTCTTGAGGATAGGTTTTTCACCAAGATAGAACTCGATCATCTTGGGCACATAGGGGTAAATCGACTTGTCGTCGGCCACGCCGGTGCCTATGGCATTGCACAGCGCCACGTTGCCGCTGCGGTAAACGTTGAGCAGGCCGGCACAACCGAGCGTGGAGGTGGGACGGAAGGCCAGCGGGTCCAGGAAATCGTCATCCACCCGGCGGTAGATCACATCGACGCGTTTTGGGCCGCGTGTGGTGCGCATGTAGACGAAGTTGTCCTTGACGAACAAATCCTGGCCTTCAACCAGTTCCACACCCATCTGCTGGGCCAGGAAGGCATGTTCAAAGTAGGCCGAGTTGTACATGCCGGGCGTCAGAACAACAACTGTGGGCTCGGCCCGGTGCGCGGGTGAGTTGTCGCGCAGGGTTTCCAGCAGCAGGTCGGGGTAATGCGCGACGGGTGCCACACGGTTTTCGCTGAACAAGTCGGGGAAAAGCCGCATCATCATCTTGCGGTCTTCCAGCATGTAGCTCACGCCGCTGGGCACGCGCAGGTTGTCTTCCAGTACGTAGTACTCGCCCTCGCCCTGTGCGTTGGGCGCGCGCACGATGTCGATGCCGCTGATGTGCGAATAGATGTTGCCCGGCACGTCCACGCCCATCATCTCGGGACGGAATTGCGCGTTCTGGAAAATCTGTTCGGCCGGAACCACACCGGCCTTGATGATTTCCTGGTCGTGGTAAACGTCATGGATGAAGCGGTTCAGGGCGGTCACGCGCTGGACCAGGCCGCGTTCCATGGTGGCCCACTCGTGCGCGGGAATGATGCGGGGAATCAGATCGAAAGGAATCAGCCGCTCGGTACCGCCTGTCTCGGAGTTGCCGTCATCTTTGTCGCCGTACACCGCAAAGGTGATGCCGACGCGGCGGAAAATCATCTCGGCTTCTGCGCGCCTGGCCTGCATGACCGCGTCCGGTTGCCGGACCAGCCAGCGCTGGTAGCTCTGGTAATGCTCCCTCACCGCCGTGTCACCGGCGTTCATCTCGTCAAACTTGGCTCCGCTCATCAGCTTGTCTCCCTCAGGTTTCTTCTGCATGGTCTAGCTTAGCAAGGAATGCGCCAGCCGCCTGTAGGAAGCCGGCTTTTAATCGCTGGCGCGGTGATGCCAGTAGCGCAATCCGGCCTCGCGCTGGCAACTCACACGGTCTGGCTGCCCACTGGCCCAGGTGGCGGCACCGCAGGCCGGCGATACCAACACCCGGATGCCGCGTTCCCGGTAACGCTCCATCACCGCAGGTGCCGGGTGGCCGAAGCGGTTGCGATAGCCGGTCTGGGCCATCGCCACCTTGGGCTGCACGGCGTCGAGGAAGGCCGCACTCGACGAGGTTTTGCTGCCGTGGTGCGGCACCAGCAGCAGGTCTGCTTTCAGGTTCACGCCGGCCGCCACCATACGCTGCTCCTGGGCCAGCTCGATGTCACCGGCCAGCAGGACTGCGGTGCCGCCACTGGAGATGCGCAACACGCAGCTCATGGCATTGGATTTTTGCGGTTTGTCATAGTCGGCTGCGGGCGGGTGCAGCACCTCAAAATTCACGCCGTCCCAGCGCCACTGCTGTCCGGCCACGCAGCGCTGCGAGGGGCGCAGCGCCTGCAGCGGATGGCCCGCCTCGATGGAGCTGAGCAAAGCGGCCTGCGGTTGCATCGCCAGCACGGCAGGTGCGCCGCCGATGTGGTCGCTGTCACGGTGACTCAACATCAGGGTGTCCACCCTGGCGCCCAAAGCCCGCAGCAGCGGCACCAGCACGCGGTGGCCGGCGTCACTTTCGCTTGAAAAGCGCGGGCCGCTGTCGTAAACCAGGGTGTGGCCGGCGGTGCGCACAATCAATGCGTTGCCCTGCCCCACATCGGCCGCGATCAGTTCAAACTGGCCCGGCGCGGGCCGCAACGATTGCCACAGCAGCACGGGCAGCAGCAGCGGTACCCCCAGAGCGCGCCAGTGCCAGGGCAAACGCAGGGCCAGCAGCAGGCCACCCGCTACACCGGCCAGCGCGCACCACAGCGGCGCTGCGGCCACACTGATACTTGCCAGCGGCCAGCGCGCCAGCCACTGCAAAAACAGCATCAGCGCTGCCACCGCAGCAGCGGCCGCCTCCCACAGCGGCGCCCAGAGCACGCCCAGCATGGTCAGCGGCGTCACCAGCAGCGTGACCCACGGGATGGCCAGCGCGTTGGCCAGCAGGCCCACCAGCGACACCTGGTTGAACAGCAGCAAAGACAGCGGCGCCAGTGCCAAGGTCACGACCCACTGTTCCCTGGCTGCGCGGAGCACTGCGCCTATGGCCAGCAGCAAGCCTTGGGGCAGCCAGGTGCCCCATCGCCCGAGTATGTGACTATTTTGGACTCTAGCCCTTACAAAATGGGCGTCTACAGCTCCTAAATTAATAGCACTTTTATCCCGGTTTTCAGCATCCCTGCCAGTGGCGAAGAGCACGCCCACCGCCACAAATGACAACCAGAATCCGGCTTGCAGCAGCGCCCAGGGATCGAGTGCGACCACCACCGCCATGGCCAGCAGCCAGACCTGCGGCCAGGGCCAGCGCTTGCCACTCTGGCGCAACAGGACCACCGCCGCCAGCATCCAGACCGTGCGCTGCGCCGGTACGCCCCAGCCCGAGAGCAAGGCATAGCCGGCCGCCAGCAGCAAGCCGCCCCAAGCCCCCGCGCCCCCCGCCGGCAGCGCCAGACACAGGGCCTGACTCCAGCGCGCAGAGCGCCGCCAGAACCACCCCACGCCCTGCGACGCCAGCCAGGCGAACATGGTGATGTGCAGACCGGAGATGGACATCAGGTGCGCCACGCCGGTGGCGCGAAACACATCCCAGTCAGCACGGTCGATGGCATTCTGGTCGCCCATCAGCAGCGCCGCCACCACACCGGCGAGGTGGCGGTCGCTCACCCGTGCGTAGACCGCATCGCGCAACGCCTGCCGCGCACGTTCAACCGGGTGCCGCCAGCTGTCAGAGATGAGCCGTGGCGCGGGGTCCCGCGGCCCGGCGCGCACATAGCCGGTCGCCTGCAAACCCTGTTCCCAAAGCCAGAGTTCGTAGTCGAAGCCACGCGGGTTGCTGTTGCCATGCGGCGCTTTCAGGCGCACCGTCATTTGCCAGCGTTCGCCGGCGCGCAGGGCTGGCGGCTGGCGCTGCAAGGCCAGCGCGGCGGTGGGGCTGGCGCCGACCTCGGGATTGTCGGGGCCGCCGGTGCCGGCTGCGGGCTCCCTTAAACCGAAACCGGTATACCAGCCAAGGTAAACCCGGGGCGGCAAGTCCACCGGCGCACCGTCCAGCCGGGCTGACTCAATGGCAAAGCGAAAACGCAAGCCGTAGTCGCCGCGCTGAGGCATGGCCAGGACCCGGCCCGTGACCTCGATGTCGCGGCCTTCCAGTGCTGGCGACAACGCGCCAGCCTGAAAGATGACCGCACGCAACCCAGTCAGACCAAAGCCGAACACCAGCGCCAGCAACAAGGCGGCGGCCTGCAAGGCGAGCACCGCGCCCGGTGGCATGCGGCGATACACCCGCGCAGTCACCAGCGCGGCCATCAGCGAAGCGGCAAGCCATGCGCCATACACCCAGGCGGGGTGCAACACGGGCTGCTGAAGCTGCAAGGCCGCGCCTGCGACAAATCCGCAAAAAACCAGACCCGCCACCCGGACCGGTGATGTCGCTAAAAGCCCTGGTCGCACATGCCTCCCTGGTTGAATATTCTTTTGTGTGCTGCGGCGAGATCTATCAACGATCAACGGCCAGTCCCGCATATCCGCTGACAGGCTAACAGGCCTTTGGCGCAGCTCTTGCTTGTAGCGGCGATATAAAAACCGTTGAATGCAGGCCGGCAAACGGCCAACATGCGATTTCTGCGGCATAGTTGCCACAACGCCCCGATATTTCTGAGAAGCGAGACCGAACTTGTCCATCCACGTTGCCCTGAGCCACATCACCCACTACAAATACGACCGCCTGGTCAAGCTCGGCCCCCAAGTCGTGCGCCTGCGCCCTGCCCCGCACAGCCGCACCAAGGTGCTGTCCTATTCGCTGAGCGTCGAGCCCAAGGGCCACTTCATCAACTGGCAGCAGGACCCGTTTGCCAACTACCAGGCGCGGCTGGTGTTTCCTGAACCCACGCGGGAGTTCAAGGTCACGGTTGACCTGGTCGTCGAGATGGCGGTGTTCAACCCCTTTGACTTCTTCCTCGAGCCCGAAGCAGAGGAGTTTCCCTTCACCTACAGCAAGGATCAGGCGCGCGAACTGGCGCCCTACCTAGCGACCGAGACGCTCACGCCGCTGCTCAAGGCCTACCTGAACGGCGTGGACCGCACGCCCAAACGCACCATCGACTTCCTGGTCGGGCTGAACCAGAAGTTGCAGGGCGACATCAAATACGCCATCCGCATGGAGCCCGGCGTGCAGACGCCAGAAGAAACCCTGCAACTCGCCATCGGCTCCTGCCGCGATACCGGCTGGCTGATGGTCCAGCTGTTCCGGCATCTGGGGCTGGCGGCGCGTTTTGTCTCGGGCTACCTGATCCAGCTCAAGGCTGACGTCAAGTCGCTGGACGGTCCCAGCGGTGCGGAAAGCGACTTCACCGACCTGCACGCCTGGTGCGAGGTGTTCCTGCCCGGCGCCGGCTGGGTCGGCCTGGACCCGACGTCCGGTCTGATGGCGGGTGAAGGCCACATCCCGCTGGCCTGCACGCCGGAGCCATCGAGCGCTGCGCCGATAGAAGGCGGCGTCGACAAAAGCGAAGTGGAGTTCGCCCACCACATGGGGGTGCAGCGCATTTTCGAATCGCCACGCGTGACCCAGCCCTATACCGACGCGTTATGGGCCGATGTGCTCAAGCTGGGTCACCAGGTGGACCAGGATCTGCTCGCTGGCGATGTGCGTCTGACCATGGGCGGCGAGCCAACCTTTGTTGCCACGCAGGACCGGGACGCGGCAGAGTGGAACATCGACGCCCTGGGCCCGACCAAACGCGGCTACGCCACGGAGCTGGTGCAAAAGCTGCGCGCGGAGTACGGCCAGGGCGGCTTTTTGCATTTTGGCCAGGGCAAGTGGTACCCCGGTGAACAATTGCCGCGTTGGGCGCTCAGCATTTTCTGGCGCAAGGATGGCCAGCCAGTCTGGAAAAACCCCGAGCTGTTCACCGACGAGCGCCAGCCTTGCAGCTACACCAGCGACGATGCGCGCCGTTTCACCGAAACGCTGGCCGGCAAGCTCGGCCTGTCTGCCCAGCACATCACACCGGGGTATGAAGACACCTGGTACTACCTCTGGCGCGAGCGCCGCCTGCCCGTCAACGTGGACCCGTTTGACACCAAGCTGGACGACGCGATGGAACGCGAGCGCCTGCGCCGCGTGTTTTCGCAGGGTCTGGATGCGGTGGTCGGTTATGTGCTGCCGCTCAAGGTACGGGAAGAATCAGACAACGCGCCGGCCACGGGCCCGTTGTGGGCCACCGGTCCCTGGTACTTTCGGGATGACCGCATGTACCTTGCCCCGGGCGACTCGCCCATGGGTTATCGCCTTCCACTTGACGCCATGCCCTGGGTGTCCAAAACCGACAACCCCGGCGTCAACGAGGCCGACCCCTTTGCGCCGCGTGAGGAACTGCCTTCCGCCGAAACCATCAGCGAACGACGTGCAGCGGTCGCAGACGCCGCGGTTCCAGTCGAACCAGCCGCAGCCGCCCTTGCCAAAGATGCAGACCGCATGCCGGCGTCCAAACAGTCGGCACCCTGGCTGCCGCGCATTGCGCTGTGTGTGGAAGTGCGCGACCCTGCCCGCGCCAACGGACCCAAGGACGAGCCCAAAGTCAAGCGCGCCGCGGGCGAGGTCGGCACCAAACCGCCCACCGGCGCGCTTTACGTCTTCATGCCGCCGGTAGAGCGGCTCGAGGAATACCTGGACTTGCTGGCCGCGATCGAAGCCAGTGCGCAAACGCTGAATCTGCAGATCGTGCTTGAGGGCTATCCACCGCCGCGCGACCCGCGCCTGAAAATGCTGCAGGTCACGCCCGACCCCGGCGTCATTGAAGTCAACATCCACCCGGCCTACAACTGGAACGAGCTGGTTGAACACACCGAGTTTCTCTACAAAATCGCGCACGAAACACGGCTGTCTGCTGAAAAGTTCATGACCGATGGCCGCCACACCGGCACGGGCGGCGGCAACCACTTTGTGATGGGCGGTGCCACACCGCCCGACAGCCCGTTTTTGCGCAAACCAGAAATGCTGGGCAGCCTGATTGCCTACTGGCACAACCACCCGTCACTGAGCTACTTGTTCTCGGGCATGTTCATCGGGCCTACCAGCCAGGCGCCACGGATTGATGAAGCGCGCAATGACCAGCTGTACGAGCTGGAAATCGCGCTGCGCGAGATCACCACCAACCGCCAGAAATACGGCCAGGACATGCCGCCGTGGATCGTTGACCGCACCCTGCGCAACATCCTGGTCGATGTGACTGGCAACACCCACCGCAGCGAATTCTGCATCGACAAGATGTACTCACCCGACTCGGCCACGGGCCGCCTCGGCCTGCTGGAGTTGCGCGCTTTTGAAATGCCACCGCATGCCCGCATGAGCATCGTGCAGCAGTTGCTGCTGCGTGCGCTGGTGGCGCGTTTCTGGAACAAGCCGTATCACGGCCGCATGACGCGCTGGGGCACAGAGCTCCATGACCGCTTCCTGTTACCCGGCTTTGTCCGACAGGACTTTGCCGATGTGCTGACCGAGCTCAACGAGGCTGGTTACGGTTTTGACATGGCCTGGTTCGAGCCGCACTTCGAGTTCCGCTTTCCGATGATCGGCCAAGTCAAGGCCAACAACATCGAGCTGACTTTGCGCAGCGCGCTGGAGCCCTGGCACGTCATGGGCGAGGAAGGCTCGTCCGGCGGCACCGTGCGTTATGTGGACTCATCGCTCGAACGTGTCGAGGTGCATGTCACCGGCCTCAACGACAACCGTTATGTCATCACGGTTAACGGCCGCACGCTGCCACTGCAAAACACGGGCACGGTGGGCGAATACGTGGCCGGTGTGCGCTACAAGGCTTGGAACCCGCCATCGGCCCTGCACCCCTCGGTGGGCGTGCATGCGCCGCTGACCTTTGACATTGTCGACACCTGGATGGAACGTTCATTGGGAGGCTGCCAATACCATGTGGTGCACCCGGGCGGCCTGAGCTACGACACCCTGCCGGTGAACTCCTACGAAGCCGAAAGCCGACGCCTGAACCGCTTTTTCCAGATGGGCCATACGCCCGGGCGCATCCAGGTCCAGCCAGCGCAGCCCAGCCGTGAGTTTCCGTTCACGATGGATTTGCGTTAGAGCTGGGGCCCGCTTGAGCTGGATCTAAACCAGCTTGAGCAGCCGCTCGGCACTAACCTTCAGAGCCTTGCGTAAAGCGGGTGGATGCCGGATCTCGAAGTCACACGACAGCCTGGCCAACTGGCGTGCAAACCAGGGCAAGTCGTCGGCCTGCGCGTGCAGCACCACACCCTCCTCGCAGGGCTGAAAAACACCAATGCCTTCAAACAGCTGGGCTTGCGCGGCTTCTACGTTGGTATGCAGCAAGACACGAATACTGAAGGCGCGCGGCAAGGTGGCAATGCCCAGCGCAAGGTATTGCACGGCGTTGAAATCGGCCGGCGGTGTAAACACGGCATTGAGCGCCTGCACCTGCAACACACGGTCGAGCCGAAACGAGCGCAAATCCTTTCGCAAGTGGCACCAACCGGCCACATACCAGCGCCCTCCCCGAAAAGCCAGCCCATAGGGGTCCATGTCCCGCTCGGTCACCGAGCCATCCGCTGAGCGGTAGTCCAGGTGCACACGCTGGCAGCCGTGGGCGGCATCGCTTAAGGCCAGCAGCGCCGTGTTGTCTCCCTGCGCCACCGAGCGGGCCAGGTCCAGCGTGACTGTCTCGGCCAGGGCCCGAATGCGGTTTTTGAGTTTGCCGGGCATCACCCGCTCCAGCTTGGCCTGCGCGCTTTGCACTGCGGGAGCAGCTTCGGCCAGGCCCAGACCGCGTGCTGCCACGAGGCCAATGGACAAGGCCAGCGCCTCGTCATCTGTGAACATCATGGGTGGCAGCTTGAAACCGGCAATCAGGCTGTAACAGCCATAACGGCCACGCTCAGCCACCACGGGGATTCCCAGGTCTTCCAATTTGGCGATGTAGCGGCGCAAGGTGCGGCCATCCACGTCCAGCCGACGTGCCAGATCGGCGCCACTCATCCGGCC
This sequence comes from Polaromonas sp., assembly GCF_013817205.1. GTDB lineage: Bacteria > Pseudomonadota > Gammaproteobacteria > Burkholderiales > Burkholderiaceae_C > Polaromonas. The sequence continues at coordinate 72,646 of NZ_JACDDD010000006.1, read as the reverse complement.
GTGGCTTTGCAAAAGCTCCAGCACCGTGAGCACGCGTGTGGTGGGTGAATACATGAAAGCAGTTTAAAACTTAATCAGGGCCGATATCGCCCTATTACGCTTTTACATTGGCTTGACCGGGGCCGGTTTGGCTAACGGGCAACAGGAGGAAATGCATGAGCGCAACCGCACAAGCCGCGTCAGACCCCACCGAAGGTCTGCATGATTTTGATTTTTTATTCGGCCACTGGCGGGTACACAACCAGCGCTTGCGCCAGCGGCTGCAACGCTGCACCGACTGGGAAGAGTTTGACGCCACCCAGTATTGCCAGCCGCTGCTGGGCGGCATGGGCAATACCGATGAAATGCTTCATGACGCCGGCCCGGTCGGCATGTCGCTGCGCTTTCTTGACCTGCAGACCCGGCAGTGGAATATCTATTGGGTCAGCCCGGAGGACGGCCTGTTGCAGCCGCCAGTTACAGGCGAGTTTTTCAATGGCACTGGCGTCTTTGAAGGGGTGGACACCCACGAAGGCCAGCCGGTTCGGGTGCGCTACACCTGGTCGGGCACACACACCGCAACGCCGCGCTGGAAACAGGCCTTTTCCACTGACGACGGTAAGACCTGGGAGACCAACTGGGTCATGACCTTCACCCGCAGCGACGCGGCACCACCGACACAACAAGCGCTGCCTTCGGCCAACCACGACTTCGATTTCTTCTTCGGCCAGTGGAAGGTGCAGAACCGTCGCCTGCTTCCCACCCCACAAAACGGAAATGAGTGGGAGAGTTTTGACGGCCTGCAAATCTGCGAGCCGCTGCTGGGCGGCTTGGCCAACTATGACGAATTGCGCGATGGTGCAGGCGTGCCGCTGGGCCTGTCCGTCCATCTGTTTGACGTGGCGGCGCAGCGCTGGAAGGCTTACTGGGTCTCCGCACGAGACGGTCTGTTGCAGCCAGCTCTGACCGGTGGATTCAGCGACAGCCAGGGCGTACTGGAAGGCAATGACCAAATCGACGGTCGGCCTGTGCGACTGCGCCACACATGGTCGCGACTGAACACCGCGCAGCCCCGCTGGGAGCAAGCCATTTCCGCTGACGAGGGCCTGACCTGGCAGCCCAACTGGACCATGAACTACACCAGGCTGGAGTCCTAGCGCCTCGCCTTTTCTACCCACTGACTGGAACTGTATGAATCACTCTCTGCTTGAACGCTATGCGCTGGATGTCCTTGAACTGAGGCAATACACCCTGCATCCTCACAAACGGGATGTGCTCATCGACTTGTTTGATCGTGAATTTCTTGAGACGCAAGATGCGGTGGGCATGCCGGTCCTCGGCCAGTTTCGTGATCTTGATGACGCGAACCGATTTGTGTGGCTGCGCGGTTTCAGCACCATGCAGACACGCCACGATGCGCTCGCCGCCTTTTACGGCGGCGCGGTGTGGCAAACCCATCGCAACGTGGCGAATGCCACGATGATTGATTCTGACAACGTACTGCTGTTGCGTCCCGCCTGGGCGGGAGCACACTTTCCGGTTGACTTGCGTGGGCGAGCGGACAAGCGAGAGTCGACAATTCCGCGTGGCTTTGTGGACCTCACGATTTTCTATTTGAAGCAGCCGGCTTCGGCTGATCTGCTGGCGTTTTGCAGGCAAGAGATGGCGCAGGTTTTAGGCGAAGGCGGAGCGATCCAGCAAGGCTGGTATGTCAACGAGACCAGTGAAAACACCTTCACACGGCTGCCTGTGCGCACGGGCGAATGTGTGCTTGTTGGCCTGGCGCTTTTTGAAGATGTGCGCGCGTATGAAACTTTCGGTGCGTCGATGGCGTGGCAGCAAAAGATCGCGCCTCAGCTTGCGGCCTATCTACTCAAGACCGCCGAGTCGCATCGCTTGGCGCCAACTGCACGATCGGCCTTGCATGCGTGAAACGGAACAAATCGCCGCAGCGGTCACACGCTACGCCGCCGCTTGGGAAGCGAATGATCTGCAAACCATGGTGGACAGCTACCACGACGAGGTGATTTTTCACTACTTCGGACGCAACCCGCTGGCAGGCACGCATCGCGGAAAAGCCGCTTGCCTGGCCGTTCTCAGGCAGGTGCGGGACAAAACCAGTCGCAAGCTGCTTGCCATCCGCGACGTACTGGTGGGCGAGCACTTTGGCGCGATCATCGCGGTTGAACAGTTTAAGCACCAGGGAAAAACCGTGGTGGTGGAACGACTGCTGCGTTACCGCGTGCAGGACGGCAACCTGAGGGAGTGCTGGGTGTGCGACGAAGACCAGCGGCTGGTCGATGACATCCTCAGCGGCCCTGCGCCCAGCTGCGCGCCATGAACCGTCCGGCCTGCCCCGAGAGCACAAGCATGGCTTTTTCAAGATTGCGTTCTCGCGCCGCCTGAGTTTTCAGGCCTGCGAAATAACGCAGAACTTCCTTCTTTCGGCTCGGACTGAGCGCCGCCCAGTTGGCTGCTGCCGCGGCGTTGCTTGACAGTGCCTGCTCAAACCAGACCGGAACAGGATGGGCCGGGCCGCCTTCGTACGCCTCGTCGAACGCCAACTCGATACGCACCCGGTCACCCACGCCGGTGCCGGAGGCGGTGCGAACGGTTTCGTGCAGGAAGAGGTAAAAACTGCCGTTCCCCACGGGCATCATGTTGACGCGCCAGGCCTGTTCAGGTTTGCCGTTGACACGAGCAAGAACCTGCAGCGGTTTACGCCACTCCGGTCGGATGGCGCGCGCCCTGGCGGCACTCACCAGCACATAGGGGTTGATGCCCTGCAAAAAAATAGTGGCAGTAAAGCTCACACCGGCCATCGAACAATCACCTTCTTTGTCTTATGGTAGCGACACCGGGGATTGAATACGGGCAGTCTTGCCTGTCAAGGCCGGGGGCGGGCCGGCCATGAAGGATACTTGGAGCCTGTTCAAAGGTAGCAGTGGAAAATAACAAATCACTTTTTGCGGCAGCAGCGCTGGAGACCTCAGTTGATCTTGCGCGCGCCCTGGCGCTGCCCGCTGATCCTGGCCACTTTAACGAGCTGCATGGCGTCACGGCCATAGCAATCGGCACGGGGCCGATCACGCCCGCCGCCAGTCAAAACCAGACCCAGCGCACATCGCTGCAAATGGCGGGTACGGAACCGGCTCAGGTGCAAGCCGCCCCATCTAAAACTGCCGAGAAAACCGATGCCCAGGCCGCACTGTCACCCAGCTGGAACCGCTTTTTCGAATTGTTGGGCGGCAAGGGTTTTGATGACCTGAACCACCGCAGCGCCAATCTGCAGCGCCAGATCCGCGACAACGGCGTGACCTACAACGTGTATGCCGATGCTGATGGCCCGCAGCGGCCGTGGTCGCTGGACCTGTTTCCGGTCATCCTCTCAGCCCAGGAGTGGGCCGGCATCGAAACCGGTGTCCGTCAGCGCGCACGCCTGCTGGACCACATCATGGCCGACGTTTACGGCCCTCAGCAATTGCTGGCGCAAGGCCTGTTGCCGGCGGCGCTGGTGCAAGGCCACCCGGGCTATCTGCGCGCGATGCACGGCATAAAACCCGCTGAGGGCAACTTCCTGCACATTGCGGCTTTTGACCTGGCGCGCGGCCCCGACGGGCGCTGGTGGGTGGTCTCGCAAAGTACCCAGGCACCATCTGGCCTGGGCTACCTGCTGGAAAACCGGCTCGCTATCTCGCGGCTGTTCCCGCAAGCCTTTCGCGAGATGAAAGTGCAGCGGCTCGCAGCCTCTTACAAAACCCTGATAGATGGCATGAAAGCGCGCTGCCAGGCGGGCGCTGATGGCGAGGACAGCCGTATCGTGCTGCTGACACCCGGCCCGTACAACGAAACCTATTTTGAACACGCCTACCTGGCGCGTTACCTTGGCCTGACCCTGGTGGAAGGCAGCGACTTGCTGGTGCGCGGCGACCGACTGTATCTCAAGACGCTTCAGGGACTGGAGCCCGTGCACGGCTTGCTCAAGCGCCTGGACGATGAGTTTCTGGATCCGCTGGAGCTGCGTTCCGACTCCACCCTGGGCGTACCCGGTTTGCTGCAGGTGATACGGGCAGGCCATGTGCTGGTGGCCAACGCGCCGGGCTCGGCCTTTCTGGAGTCCAGTGCGTTACTGGGATTTTTGCCCGCGCTTTCGCGCCATCTGCTTAACGAGCCGCTCGCCCTGCCCTCGCTGGCCACCTGGTGGTGCGGCGAGCAGGCCGCCTTGCATGAGGTCTTGCCCCGTCTGAAAGACTGCGTCATCAAGGGCACCTACCCCGGCTCCGGCACAGAGGCGGTGATTGCACAAATGTTGTCCCGCCGTGAGCTGGACGAATGGGCCGGCCGCATCATGCGGCATAGCGAGGAGTACACCGTGCAGGCCTACCTGCCCCTGTCGCAAACGCCGACCTGGCATGGCGAGCGGCTTGCGCCGCGGTCCACCATGCTGCGCGTTTTTGCGGTGGCTGATGGTACGGGCGAATGGCAGGTTTTGCCGGGCGGGCTGGCGCGGCTGGCCGGCCCCAACAACAAGATTGCGTCCATGCAGCAAGGCGGCAGCAGTGCCGACGTATGGGCACTGGCCGCGGACGTTGAGCCTGCTGCAGCACAGAGCACTCGCGGAACAAAAGCTTTTACCGAGCCCACCACCCGACCCGGCGTTTTAAACCCAAGCACCCCAATTGCGCGCCACAAACCGCCGGTGACCAGCCGCGCGGCAGAGAACCTCTTCTGGCTGGGCCGATACACCGAACGTACCGAAAACTCGATTCGCCTGGCCCAATTGACACTGCAATCACTCAGCGGCGAGGAGCAGTCGTCTCAACCCCTGCTGGCCTGGCTGTCCGAGATGGCGGTGCGCAATGGTCTGGTGCTGGAGTCCGTGCCACCGGCCACGCAGGCGCGCCGCGTGTTCGAGAGGTCGCTGATTTCTGCGCTGGCCGACACCGAGCAAGCCGCCAGCGTCGGCTACAACCTGCGCTCCCTCAAAAGCGCCGCCTCGGCCGTGCGCGAGCGCCTGTCGCAAGAGCAATGGCATGTGATCGTGCGGGCAGATGAAGATTTTTTCCGGCACTGCGCGTCTTTCAGCGGTCCGGAGCATCCGGCCACCCAGGCGCTTGAATATTCGTCCGTGGAAGCTCTGCGCGCGCTGGAGTCTGCCAGCAGTTTCCTGGCAGCCATGACCGGCGCGCAAACCGACCGCATGACACGCGACGACGGCTGGCGCCTGCTGAGCACAGGCCGCCACATTGAGCGTCTGAACACGCTGGCTGCCGCGCTGATCCTGGGCTTTGAAACCGGTGCCGTGCATGACGCGGGCGGATTCGACGCCATCATTGCGTTCTTTGACAGCACCATCACTTTCCACGCGCAGTACCAGCAACAACGCGAAGTCCCGGCCTTGCTGGATCTACTGGTGCTGGACCGCGACAACCCGCGTTCACTCGGCTGGGTCACCCAGACACTGCGCGAGCGGCTCAGCAAGCTGTCGCGCAATACGGCAGGCGCGGTGCAGGACGTGCCCGACATGACAAGCGCCCTGCCCAACCCCGGCAGCTGGCAACTGGCCGACCTCAGCGTCGCCATTCCCGGCATGGAAAGCGAGCGCCACGCCGGGCTGCTGGCGCAGCTGGAGCAATGCTGCAGCGCCGCTTTTGAACTGTCTGACGCGATCAGCCGACGCTATTTCAGCCACGCTGCATCCAGCGACCACAGCCTGGGCGCCTGAGCCCGTTTCCCAGTTTCCCGCCTCGACCGATCTTTTTTGTCATGCTGCTTCACCTCGTTCACGAAACCCGCTACCGGTATAAACCGCAGGTCGAGAACGCGCATCATGTGTTGCATCTCAAGCCCGCCAGCCACGCAGGCCAGCAACTACTGAAACACAGCCTCGCCATCAGCCCTGAGCCCACGCAATTGCGGGAACTGACAGACGTGTATGGCAATGCCCGCACGTTTTTCTCGCTGCGCGTGCCGCACGACACACTGACTGTGACCGCCGAGAGCGTGGTTTCCACCCTTGCGGTCAACAGCGCCGTCAAGGACTTGTCATGGGGCCTGCCGTGGGAACAGGTGCGCGAGCAGTTTCGCTATCAGGCAGGCGGCGCCTACGACAGCGCCTGCGAGTTTGTGTTTGCCTCGCCTTATGTACCGCGCGACGACGCCTTTGCAGAGTTTGCACGCCCCAGCTTTACCCCCGGGCGCCCCTTGCCCGAGGTTGCCCAGGATCTGATGGAGCGGATTCACGCCCGCATGACTTACGAGAGCGACAGCACCGACGTCGGCACGCCGGCGCTGGAGGCGCTGCAGTCTGGCAAAGGTGTGTGCCAGGACTTTGCCCACATCATGGTGGCCTGCTGCCGCGCCATGGGTGTTCCGGCGCGCTACGTCAGCGGCTACATGCTGACCAACCCGCCGCCCGGCAAGCCACGCCTGATCGGCAGCGACGCCTCGCACGCCTGGGCGTCGGTCTATTGCCCGCTGTCCAGCGACGCCGCCCGCATGCGGCTGGCGGTCGGGCAAAACCCCGGCGTGTGGCTTGACTTCGACCCGACCAACAACCGCGCCCCCGGCGAAGACTATGTGACCCTGGCCACCGGCCGCGACTTCCTCGACGTCTCGCCCATGCGCGGCGTGATCCGCGGCGGTGCCCGCCATGTGTTGGACGTGGCCGTTACCGTCACGCCCGTCGAGGTGGCCTAAGGCGTATCAGGCACCGGGCCGGCGGGCAGGCCGTTTGAAAGGTAACGGCGGCAAAGCGCAACGAACTCCTGTGCAGCACCTGACTGGGCCTGGCGCGGCTTGAACGCCAGCAAAGCCCGAAAACTCACACCCGCGACGAAGTGCACACAACGCAGCCCCATCGCCACATACTCGCGCGCAACAAGAGGGTTGGTCACAGCCAGGCCGGCGCCAGCCAGCACCAGCGAACATTGGGTGGCGCTGTAAGGCGTTTCAATCACAAAGCGCGGCTGAATGCCCGCTTGCGCAAACGCCGCCTCCAGGCGCCGCTGCGCGGGATCAGACGCTGCCAGTCCCACCAGCGCAATATCGCGCAAATCCGCCGCGCCAAGCTGGGGCCGACGTGCCAGCGGGTGAGCGGCAGGCATCACGCAGACCGCAGGCACTTCGTAAAAAACAGAAGAGACCAGCCCCCCTGTATCGGCCTCGTCACCCAGGAAGGCCAAGTCCACCGCCCCCTGGAACAGCGCATCCCGCAGGGCGATGGAACTGTCCACTGACAGCAGGCAACGTGTACGCGGGTAACTGCGCTGGAACTCGGTCAATGCCCAAGGAATGACACTCGCCGCCATGGCGTGCAAGGAGCCAATCCGCAGCACGGCGTCCTCGTGAGAGCGCAGCGCCATAATTTTCCGCTGCACCGTCTCCAGACCCTCGTACACGCGCTCGACTTCTTCCATCAGCGCATGGGCCTCCGGGGTTGGCATCAACTTCCCCTTGGGTCGATCAAACAGCTTCAGTTCAGAGCGCAGCTCCAGTTGCTGCAGTATCTGCGTGACAGCAGGCTGGCTGACGTGCAGGGCAGCAGCGGCACGGTTGGCGCTGCCCAGCCGCATAACCATGCGGAATACCTCAATCTGGCGTGTGCTGGCTTCCAGCATGGCGGTCACCCTATAAGTTTTACTTAATTAATCGCATTATCGGCGGTATGTCGGCAAGGGCGCAGGTCTTTAACATTCAACGCATGAACCGTATGTCTCTCGTTCCAGAACAATCGGCGGCCCGGCAAGCAACCGTGCGGCAAAATCCCCGTCTGGCCGCCCTTCGTTGCATTTCTTGCGCTCGCCAATATCCACTGCAGGACCGGCCGGCCGGATGCCCCCATTGCGCTGCACAGGGGATGCCGGCAAGCCTGGAGGCGGTTTATAGTGAGCTGCCAGCAACACTGTCACCCGCGAGATCGGGTTATATGTGGGGCGACTGGCTGCCGTACACCCAGGGCATCTCCCTTGGCGAAGGTGACACACCCTGCCTGGACCTGCCCAAGCTGGCGGATGCGCTTGGCGTCGGCCAACTCAGCATCAAGCACGAGGGCATGAACCCGACCGGCTCGCACAAGGACAGGATGTCCGCCCAAGCCGTCAGCCGCGCGCTGGAAGTAGGCGCCACAACCGTTGTACTGGCGTCCAGTGGCAACGCCGCAGTTTCAGCCGCAGCTTACTGCGCAGCCGCAGGCTTGCGCTGCGAGATCGCCACCTACCACGACATGCCCACGCCCTTCGCGCGGGCGCTGCATCAACTGGGCGCAAAAAGGCTTAGCTTCGACCAGGGACCGCAGCGCTGGAACTACGTGCGCCGGCTGGTGGAAAGCGAGGGTGCATTTGCCCTGACCAACTACAGCGTTCCGGCGGTGGGTAGCCCGGTATTCGGGGTGGAAGGCTACCGCGCCGTGGCACTGGAGATCGTGGCCGCCGGTTGCCTGCCCGACCATATCCTGGTGCCGACAGCCCGCGGCGATCTGCTGTGGGGCATCTACAGCGGCCTGCGTGATCTGCGAACCGCAGGGCTGATCGGCCACATGCCGCGCTTGTGGGCAGTCGAGCCCTTTGCACGCCTGAGCCACGTTCTGACCGGGGCCTCGGCGCAAGCAGAGTTCAGCGGGCAGACCGCGCAATTCTCCACCGCCGGCGGCACCGTGACTTTGCAGCAGCAACTGGCCGTCCAGCGATCCGGTGGGGGCGCCGTGGTCGTGAATGACGCCGCTGCGATTGAAGGCACAGCGAGGCTTGCCGCACATGGTTTCTGGGTTGAGCTCTGCGCAGGGGCTTGCCTGAGCGCTCTGCAGCAATTGCGCGAACAGGGCCAGGTCGGCCCGTCGGAACACGCCCTGTTGGTGCTGACGGCCAAAGGTGACCGCGACCCATTTGATCCCCTTGCCAATCCCGGCTGTCTTACCTGACCCGATGTGTACCCTCCCGAAAGGAATCAACCCATGATGAACCGACTTCTGCCCCTCCTTATCTCCGCTCTGGTCGGTCTGTCGGGTGCAGGCGCCCACGCTGCCTACCCGGACAAACCCATTCGCCTGATCGTGCCCTGGGCGCCGGGCGGCAGCACCGATGCGATAGCCCGCGCAGTCGCGCAGCGCATGAGCGAAACCATGGGCCAGAGTGTCGTCGTAGACAACCGCTCCGGCGCCTCCGGCCGCATAGGCACGGAAGCGGCAGCCAAGGCCCTGCCCGACGGTTACACCTTCGCCATCGTCGAATTGCCCCATGCGATTGCGCCTGCGGTTTTCGCGAAGATGCCTTATGACCTGCTGCGCGATTTTTCACCCATTTCCATGGTCGGTTCATCACCGCTGGTGCTCTTTGTCAGCGCCTCCCAATACAAAAACGGTGACATCAGGGCCTTCCTGAAAAACGGCAAAGGTTCGGATGCACCCTTCGCCCTGGCGCACAGCGGCAATGGCTCCATCAGCCATCTCTCCAGCGAGTTGTTTGCCGGCGCGACCGGGCTGAAGATCAACCCCATCCCCTACCGGGGCTCCGCACCGGCCCTGACCGATGTCGTGGCCGGCACGGTGACCGGCCATTTCGCCACCATGGCCAGCGGGAACTCTCTGCTGTCCGCCGGCAAGCTGTCCGCATTGATGGTGACTGGAGCCTCCCGCCTTCCGGGCCTGCCCGAGGTGCCCACGGCCAAAGAAGCGGGGATTGCCGGCATGCAGTTCAACCAGTGGTGGGCCCTGGTGGCGCCTGCCACGACACCGATCGAGATCATCGAGCGGTTGCGCAAGGAGGCCATGGCCGCCCTTGCGCACCCCTCTACCCGCGATCGACTCACGACGCTGGGCATTGATCTCAAAGGTTCGAGCCGCGATGAATTGCGCGCGTTCATGCGCAACGAGGTCGAGCAGTGGGGTGCTGTCGTGCGCAAGGCGGGTATTCGTCCTGAATGACGATCCGCGCAGGGAGCGCAGGGTTGAGCCGGGATGGCGGAAAACCGGCGCCAGCGCATCGCGCGCTAGAATTGCAGGATCACCCGGCGCGTCATTGCTACTCTTTTAATAGCTGCTTTCGCCCGCCAGTCAAGGGCTGGCGGCCTTTTTCTTCATCAACCGGCACCCTGTTGCCGCACCAGGAGACTCCCATGAGCACCACCCCGATTTACGACAAACTCAAGACCATGGGCATCACCTTGCCGCCTGTGGCCGTGCCGGCCGCTGCCTACCTGCCCTTTGTGCAGACCGGCAAGCTGGTGTTTCTGAGCGGGCACATTGCCAAAAAAGACGGCAAGCCATGGGTCGGCCAGCTCGGCAAAAACATGACGACCGACGAGGGCAAGGCAGCGGCGCGCGCGGTTGCGATTGATCTGATGGGCACGCTGCACGCGGCGGTCGGCGACCTTGGCAAGGTCAAACGCATCGTCAAACTGGTGAGCCTCGTCAACTCCACCGCTGACTTCACCGAACACCATCTGGTGACCAACGGTGCCAGCGACCTGTTCGGCGACGTCTTTGGTGCCAGGGGTGCCCATGCCCGCGCTGCATTTGGCGTGGCGCAGATTCCCATGGGCGCCTGCGTCGAGATTGAAATGATTGCCGAACTGGAATAAGCACACCCCGTGGAGGCTTCGCCTCCTCCCCCTTGCAAGGACGGCGCCACAGCTTTCAAATGGCAGACATCATTCAATAGCCCGGGCGCAGCTCCGGGTTTCGGACAGCGCTTAAACTTCATGCGTGTCGGCCACTACGCCGGCACAGCGTTCTCAGGGCGGGGCGAAATTCCCCACCGGCGGTGTTTGCATTCAAAACGCATCAGCCCGCGAGCGCCTGGCTTGCTCCCGCAAGCCAGGGTCAGCAGATTCGGTTCAATCCCGAAGCCGACGGTCACAGTCCGGATGAAAGAGAGCGCGTGTTTTCGGCCCCTGCTGCGGGCTGGTGCTTGCGCGCCGGCTTGTGGCGGGCTGCAGACTCGTGCGCCCTGAATTTCGTTCAACCGTTTTCAGGAGAAGCCCATGAGTCATCGACACCCCTCAACCTTGTTGCCCCAGCAACCCGCCAAATTCTGCTTTGTTCAGGCCAGCTGGCATGCCGACATTGTCAACAAGGGGCGCGACGCCTTTGTGGCCGAGATGGGCGTGCAAGGTGTAGCACCTGAAAACATTGACCTCATTGAAGTGCCAGGCGCGTTTGAAATCCCGCTGCATGCGCAGCAGCTTGCACGCTCTGGCCGGTATGCAGCCATCGTTGCCTGCGGGCTCGTGGTGGACGGCGGCATCTACCGCCACGAGTTTGTGGCCGATGCGGTCATCAGCGGCCTGATGCGGGTGCAGCTTGACACCGGCGTTCCGGTGTTTTCAGCGGTGCTGACACCCCAGCATTTTCACGAGCATGAAGAGCATCGTCGCTTCTTCACAGAGCACTTTCTGGTCAAGGGAAAGGAAGTGGCACAAGCCTGCGTGCGAACTCTTGCCAGTTTGCAGCAACTGCATGAGTTGCAGGAGTTGGCCGTAGCCTGATCCTTACTGCAGGTTTTTTTGCAGAACCTCGCGCAGGCGTGTATAAGCCGCCTCGCGCGCTGCCGGGTTGGGGCCAGCGTGAACGCCCTGCCCCGGATTGACGCCATTGGGCACGTCCTTGCGCAATTGCACGCGGCCTGTGGGCGAGTCAAAGTCGTGATAGCTGTCGGGGTAGACGTTAACCTCAGCGCCAACCGCCTTGCCCAGCTCGATGCAGGGCGCAGGTGGCGTCCAGTCGTCTTTTTCGGCCAGCATCATCACCAAGGGCGCGCCCACGCGGTAGCCTGATTTCAGCGCTGCGCTGCAGCCGGGATAAAACGCAATGCCAACAGCGGGCTGCACTGGGCGGCGACTGACATCGGCGCGTGCCATGTCGGTGGCGGCCAGCACGGCGCTGCCGCCGTGAGACCAGCCCAGCAAGGCCGTGTATTTGGCCTGCCCCCATGGCTGGGCGGCAACCCAGTCGAGCGTGGCCAGGGTGTCGGCCCGGCGCTCACTCTGGTCAATCTTGCGCGTGCCGATTTTCTGGACACATATCGAGGACTCGCCGCGCGGCGTAAAGCTGTCGGGAAACACGGCGGTGTAACCCTCAGCAACCAGCAGATCGGCCATGGCCTGATGTCGCGCATTGAACTGGCCCTTGTTGCGGCCACCGTTGGCGTAGAGACCGCCGCATCCGTGCAGCGCAATCACAGTGCCTTTGACGGTGCCTTTTACGAGCTTGTCCTCGGGCTGGAACACCCAAGCCTTGATCACGGTGCCATCCAGGCTGTCAAAGAACACCTCGCGCGGTGCGGCGGCGCCTGGCAGCGCTGCCAGCAGCAAGTTGACAACAAAAATGGCCTTCAGCCCAGTATTCACGGGGGCTACCAGCTATTATTTTTATAGCAGAGAGGTACCATCACTATTTCACGCCCGCTCGGCCACCCAAGCTTGTACCGACTGCAGCGCAGCTGGCAAGCGGGAAGCGTCTGTACCGCCGGCCATGGCCATGTCGGCTTTGCCGCCACCCTTGCCGCCGACTTGTTGCGCCACAAAGTTGACCAGTTCTCCGGCCTTGACCTTGCCCACGCTGTCGGCTGTCACACCGGCTGCGATTTGCACCTTGTCTCCGTCCACCGCGGCCAGCACGATGACAGCCGTCTTGAGCTTGTCTTTCAGTTTGTCCATGGTCTCGCGCAGGGTCCTGGCGTCAGCGCCTTCCAGCTTCGCAGCCAGAACTTTGAGACCCTTGATGTCGACTGCTTGCGACATCAATTCATCACCCTGTGACGAAGCCAGCTTGCCCTTGAGCGCGGCCACTTCTTTTTCCAGCGTGCGGACTTGGTCCAACACTTGCGCGACACGGCTCAAGTGTTCGCCTCGCGAGGCCTTAAGGTAGCCACTCATCGCTGCGCTGAGCGCTTCGAGCTCCTGCACGTAGGCCAACGCGTTGTCACCCGTTACAGCTTCCACGCGGCGCACGCCGGCGGCCACACCGCTCTCTGCAACGATCTTGAACAGGCCAATGTCGCCGGTGCGTCCGACGTGGGTACCGCCGCACAGCTCCTTGCTGGAGCCTATGCTGAGCACACGCACCTTGTCGCCATACTTCTCGCCAAACAGCATCATGGCGCCGCTCTTTTGCGCAGACTCCATGTCCATTTCGCTCGCATCGGTGGCCACGTTGGACAAAATTTCCGCGTTGACACGTGCCTCAATCTCGCGAATCTGCGCATCCGTCACCGGCGCGTTGTGTGCAAAGTCAAATCGGGTGCGCTCGGCATTGACCAGGCTGCCCTTTTGCTGAACGTGATCACCGAGCACTTCGCGCAAGGCCTTGTGCATCAAATGGGTGGCGCTGTGGTTGCGCACCGTGGCCGCGCGCACAGCGGTGTTGACTTGCGCCGTGACTGTATCGCCTACCTTGAGCACTCCCTCTTGCTGCGTGCCGTGATGACCAAACACGTCGGCCTTGATTTTCAGAGTGTCATCCACCGCAAAACTTGCACCGGATGCCGTCAAACGCCCCTGATCTCCGATTTGGCCACCGCTCTCGGCATAAAACGGGGTGGTGCTCAGAACCACGACCCCGCTCTGCCCTGCATTCAGGCTTTGCACGGCCACACCGTCGGCGTACAAGGCCACTACCTTGGCAGGCTCTTCGAGCAGCTCGTAGCCGGTGAACGCATGACCTTCACCTGAATACTCCAGCGCGCGATCCATCTTGAACTTGCCTGCAGCGCGCGCCTGATTTTTCTGTTTGTCCATGGCAGCATGAAAGCCTGCCTCGTCAACCTCCAGCCCACGCTCGCGGCAGACATCGGCCGACAGATCAAGTGGAAAGCCATAGGTGTCGTGCAACTTGAATGCCACGTCGCCGGGCAACACTTTGGCATCACCCACAAGGGCTGCGTCCAAAATCGTCATACCGATTTCCAGCGTCTCAAAAAAGCGCTCTTCTTCAACCCGCAGGACTTCGGTGATGCGCTTTTCATCAGACTTCAAGCGCGGATAGGCGTCGCCCATCAGCTTGACCAGATCGGCCACCAGCTTGTGGAAGAACGGCGTCTTTTTTCCAAGCTTGTAGCCATGGCGAATCGCGCGGCGGATGATGCGGCGCTGTACGTAGCCGCGGCCTTCGTTGGACGGGTTGACGCCGTCACTCACCAAAAAGGCTGTGGCCCTAATGTGATCGGCAATCACGAACAGGCTCTTGTTGCCCAGGTCTTTTTCGCCGGTCTCGCGTGATGCCGCCTTGATCAACTCTGCAAAGATGTCGATCTCATAGTTGCTGTGCACGTGCTGCAAGATGGCAGCCAGACGCTCCAGCCCCATGCCGGTGTCCACGCAAGGCGCTGGCAGTTTGGTGACGCTACCGTCAGCCGCCATGTCGAACTGCATGAACACGTTGTTCCAGATTTCAATGAAGCGGTCGCCATCTTCATCTGGGCTACCCGGCGGGCCGCCGGGGATGTGGTCGCCGTGGTCATAAAAAATTTCGCTGCAGGGGCCGCAGGGGCCGGTGTCGGCCATCATCCAGAAGTTGTCGGACTTGTAGCGGCCGCCCTTGTTGTCGCCGATGCGGATCACGCGCTCAGGCGGCAGGCCGATTTCTTTGGTCCAGATGTCGTAGGCCTCGTCGTCCTCTTCGTACACGGTGGCCAGCAGGCGCTCGGGCGGCAGCTTGTAAACCTCGGTCAACAGCTCCCAGGCCCACTTCAGCGATTCACGCTTGAAATAGTCGCCAAAGCTCCAGTTGCCCAGCATCTCAAAAAAGGTGTGGTGGCGCGCGGTGTAGCCCACGTTTTCCAGGTCGTTGTGTTTGCCGCCAGCACGCAGGCAGGCCTGCACCGAGGCGGCGCGCACATACGGGCGTTTGTCGTTGCCTAGAAACACATCCTTGAACTGCACCATGCCCGAGTTGGTGAACATCAAGGTCGGATCATTACCCGGCACCAGCGAGCTGGACGCCACCACGGTGTGGCCCTTGGATGCAAAAAAGTCCAGGAAACTTTTGCGGATATCGGCGACGGTGAAGGTGGGTTGATTCATGGTGTGGAAAAGGGCGCGCCATCGCGCTAACTGCTTGATTTATTTGAACAATCGATTATAGGTTTTGCGCCCTGGCCCCACGGCGCACCACGTCGGAGGCAAGACCTCGCGCGCAGGCTGCTTTGTAGCCGACAAGCGCCCGCGGCCGTAACCCGGCACACGAATACACCAAAACGGCGAATCAGGAAACTGCCGAATACCCAATAAAGATATTGCAAATATCTTATTAATATATTAATATCTACCAAACAAACCCTTCCAAACCTCATTACAGAAAGAGCAACCTCATGACCAACCCACGCTGGCAGGGAATTTTTCCCGCGATCACCACTAAATTCCACGCCGACGAGAGCATCGATGCCGAAGGCACGGCCAAGCACATCGATTTCCAGATCCGCAACGGGATTCACGGCCTCGTCACCTGCGGATCGCTGGGTGAGGCCAGCACCTTGACACTGGAAGAAAAGCTCCAGGTTGCCGACATCGCCATCAAGGCGACCCAAGGCCGCGTCCCGGTACTCGCCAACGTCTCTGAAACCAGCACCCGCGAAGCGCTGCGCTACATCCTTGGCGCCAACGAACTCGGCGTGGACGGTTTCATGGTAATGCCCTCGGTGATTTATGTGGCCGACGCGCGCGAGGCGATGCTGAACGTGCGCACCATGGCGGAAGCCGCTAAAAAACCGATCATGGTCTACAACAACCCAGTCGCCTACCGCGTGGATCTCAAGCCCGAACACATGGCCGAGCTGGCCGACTGCGAATGGATCGTCGCCATCAAGGAAAGCACGGACAACATCCGCCGCATCACCGATTTGCGCAACCTGCTGGGTGATCGCTACCAGCTTTTTCTGGGTGTGGATGACCTGGCCTATGAAGGCCTGGCGCTTGGCTGCGACGGCCTGCTCGCCGGGGTTGGCTGCACCTTTCCGCGCGAAACCGTTGCGCTGTATGACCTGATGAAGGCCGGCAAATTCGCCGAGGCTCTCAAGCTCTACCAGTGGATGACGCCCATGCTGCACCTGGATGTCTCCACCAAGCTGGTGCAAAACCTCAAATTGATCGACGTATTGGCCGGTGTCAGCACCGAGCACATGCGCCGCCCGCGCCTGCCGCTGATAGGCGCGGAGCGCGAAGCCATTGAAACGATCGTGAACAAAGCACTGGCGACACGGCCAATTCAGTACCAGTCGGTCGCCTGATCCAGCCGCAGTCCGCGCCACAAGGCCACAAGCACGCCATGAAAAACAATGCCATCGCCCGCCGAGTGCTCGACGCTTCGGACTGGATCCTTTTCTGCGAGCGCCATCTGCTCACCGGGCTGATGGGCCTGCTCGTGGCGCTGATCCTGTTCAACGTGGTCACGCGCTACTCGGGCATTCCCATCTACTGGGTGGACGAGGCATCGGTGTACTCTGTGGTCTGGCTCTCCTTCATCGGCGCCTCGGCGATGACCCGGCTGCGGCTGGACTTTGCCGTGACGCTGCTGACTGACAAGCTCAACCCCACAGCGGCGGCGGTGGTCAAGGCCTGCGCCTCGGGCGTCGTGCTGCTGCTCGGCTTGGGCCTGCTGGCGATGTGCTGGATCTGGATGGATCCGGTGGGGATCGCGAGCCACGGCTTCGACGCGAAGGGCTACGCGGCCGAGTCCTTCAACTTCATCTACACCGAAACCACGCAGACGCTGAACTGGCCCATGTGGGTCGTGCAGCTGATCTTGCCGATCTTCTCGCTGACCCTCAGCGCGCATGCCCTGTCCAACCTGGTCGAAGACCTCGGATTGCAGCCCAGGCGAGTGCACCACGAGTTCCATGTGCTCAACGCCGACAGGGTGAACTGACATGCTGACCACTGCCTTCTTTCTCGTGATCATGCTGGTCGGGGTGCCGATCGGTGCCTGCCTGTGCCTGGCTGGCATCGTCTACATCCTGAACTCCGGGGACACGGTGCTGTTCCAGTCGTATCCGCTGCAGATGTTCTCGGGCATCGACAGTTACGGTCTCATCGCCATCCCGCTGTTCATCCTGATCGGCGAGATCATGAACGGCGGCGGCATCACCAAGCGCCTCATCGATATGGCGCTGGCCTTCATCGGCTCGGTCAAGGGCGGCCTCGCCTACGTCAACATCCTGGCCAACATGATGGTGTCGTCCATCATCGGTTCGGCCACCGCGCAGGTGGCGATCATGAGCCAGATCATGGTGCCGGAGATGGAGAAGAAGGGCTACGACAAGACCTTCGCGGCCGGGCTCACCGTGTACGGCGGCATGCTGGGCCCGATCATCCCGCCCTCGGTGATGTTCGTGGTCTACAGCGTGCTGGCGCAAGTGGCGGTCGGCGACATGCTGATCGCCGGGATCCTGCCCGGCATCGTGCTCACGCTGCTCTTCTTTGTCGTGATCGCGTGCATGGGGTACATCTACAACTACCCACGCACCGAGAAGCGCACGATCAGGCAACGGCTGCACACCATCGCGAGATCCTCCCCCACGCTGTTGATTCCGATCGTAATCGTTGGCTCCATCCTCACCGGCTTCGCCAACCCGACCGAGGCCGCTGCTGTCGGCGCGCTGGCCGCGGCTCTGATCGGGCGCTACGTTACCAAGGAGTTCAGTTTCAAGACCATGCCGCAGATGCTGCTCAAGTCGGCCATCTACTCTGCGGTCGTGCTGTTCCTCGTGGCTGCCGCGGCGGTGTTCTCGTGGCTGCTGATCTACGGCAAAGTGCCCCAGGCCGCCGCCGCGTGGATCCAGACGGTGGCGAAGGATCCGGTGACGTTTCTTCTGCTGACAAACGTCATCCTGCTGGTGATCGGCACGGTAATCGACGGGATCCCGGGTTTGATCATGACGGTGCCGATCCTGCTGCCCATCGCAACCGAGGTCTACGGCATCGACCCGCGCCACTTCGGCGTGGTGGTGGTGGTCAACCTCGTGCTGGGGTTGATGACGCCGCCGGTGGGCCTGAGCTTCTTCGTGGCCGCTGCGGTCACCGGCGCCAAACCCGGAAAGATGTTCATGGTCACGCTGCCCTTCTTCCTCATCTGCTGCGCAGCCCTGGTGCTGCTGTCGATCTTCCCGAGTTTGTCGCTCGCCCTCATCAAGTAGGCATCTACTCGTCCCCGTCCCTTCACCTCAACCGGAGCATCACATGTCCCTCTCACGCCGACACTTCGTCCAAACTGCGGCCGGCGCCGCCGCATCTTCACTCCTTTTCAGCACGACTGCGCGTGCGGCCACGGCCAAAGAGTTCCGCCTCGGCCTCATCACGCCGGCCGGCCATTCGTGGAACCGCGCCGCGCTGGCCTTCGGTGAATCGCTGAAGAAGGCCACCAATGGCCGCCTCAGCGTCACGGTGTTCCACTCGGGCCAGCTGGGCAACGAGTCGGCCATGATGCAGCAGCTGCAGTCCGGCGCGCTGGACATGGGCTGGATTCAGGCGGCCGAGCTGGGCTCGCGCGTCGCGAGCGTGGCTGCCATCAATGCGCCCTATCTCGTGCGCTCGACGACCAACGTCGCATCGCTGGTGCGCACGCCGGCCGCGCTGAAGCTGCTCGACGTGCTGCCGCGCGAGACCGGCACCATCGGCCTGGGCTGGGGCATCACCGGCATGCGGGTGATTTTCTCGACCAAGGACATCTCGAGCCCCAACGATCTCAAGGGCATGAAGCTGCGGATCAACCCGACGCCCGTCTACCGCGACTTCTATCAACTGGTGGGCGCAGCGCCGACCCCGATTCCCACGCCCGCCGTGTTCGAAGCGATGGCCAACGGCCAGGTCGATGCCCTCGAGGCGGACATCGAGTTTTCGTGGAACCAGCGCTTCGACAAGGTGTCGAAGGTGCTACTGCCGATGAACGCGCTCTTCATGCCTTTCGCCCCACTGGTGTCGGGCCGCATCTGGCAGACGCTGGACGCGAAGGACAAGGATCTGATTCGCGATCTGGTCAAGCAATCGCTCGACGCGCAGATCAAGGACATTGTCACCACCGAGCTCGGGCTGATCGAGAAATTCAAGACGGGCGGCATCGCTTTCAAGAGCGACTCGGGCTACAACCCTGCGCCGATCATCCAGGAGTTCGACAAGCTCTGGCTGCCCAAGGCGCCGCAGATCGCGGAACTGCGCAAGGTCGGCGCCTCACTCTGATCCGATCCAGCGCACCTCTCATGTCCACCCGCATTCCATCTGCTTCCACCACGTCGCCCAAGCGTCGCGCGGCCGACGGCGCTTACGACGCCATCGAGGCGCTGCTCTCCACGCTGCAACTCGAGCCTGAGAGTCCGGTGGTCGAGGCCGAGTTGGCGGAGCGCACAGGGGCTGGGCCGCACCCCCTCGTGAACAAAGTGCTGGCAACACGACCGGCTCAATACCAGTCGGTTGCCTGACGACAGCCCTTTTGGGCACCCATTTATTTACCCGAAACTTTAGGAGACAGGTATGAAAATCAAACCGAACATGATTCCGCTTCTTGGTGTTATGGCGATTGCGTTTGCAGGCAATGCGAAAGCCCAGGAACAGGTGGTGAAAATTGGCCACACCGGCCCGCTGTCAGGGGCCAACGCGTTTGCCGGGAAAGACAATGAAAATGGCGTGCGACTGGCGATTGAAGAACTCAATGCCAAAAAAATCGTGGTGGCTGGCAAGACACTCAAATTTGAACTGCACTCCGAAGATGACCAATGTGACGCCAAAACCGGCGTCAGCGCCGCCCAGAAGCTGGTGGACAGCGGTGTGAAATTTGTCATGGGGCCCTACTGCTCCGGCGTTGCCATTCCCGCGTCGCGGGTTTATAACGAAGGTGGCACCATGATGTCCACAGTCGGCACCAACCCCAAAGTCACCCAGGGCGGCTACAAAAACCTGTTCCGCATCGTTGCCGGTGACAGCCAGATTGGCGCCAGCATGGCGGCCTATGCAGCCAACGTACTCAAGGCCAAGAAAGTTGGCGTGATTGACGACCGCACGGCGTTCGGACAAGGGGTTGCCGAAGAATTCGTCAAAGAGGCCAAAAATCTGGGCCTCACTGTTGTGGGGCAGGAATTCACCACGGACAAATCGGTTGACTTCTCGTCCATATTGACCAACCTGAAAGCCAAGCAGCCAGAGGTGATTTTCTTTGGTGGTTATGCCCCGCAAGCTGCACCGATGACGCGGCAAATGAAGCGGTTGGCGATGCCCGCCAAGTTGTTGGGCGGTGACACGCTGTGCAGCCCAGAAATGGGAAAGCTGGCGGCAGACGCCGTCAACGACACCGTTTTTTGCGCGCAGGGCGGCTCGATCCTGGAAAAGGCTGCAGAAGGCCCCGCGTTCAAGGCGAAATACAAAAAACGTTTCAACCTCGACGCGGACGCGTATGCGGCTTCGTTTTACGACCAGACCCTGTTCATTGGCGAGGCCATGCAAAAAGCCAATTCGATTGACCCCAACAAGGTCGGCGCGGAAATCTACAAATCAAGCTACAAGGGCGTTGCCGGCACCTATGCCTATGACGAAAAGGGCAATATGAAGCAGGCCCCCGTCACGGTTTTCACTTTCCGCAACGCTGTACCAACACCACTCGCGAGCTATTGACGCTGCCGAGCTATGAAGCGGCTCCTGCGCCGCTGACCTGACGGAATAGAGCAGTAAAGAGCCATGACAGTGGCTCTGTTCCTTTTAGTACTTTCCTGCAGATTTCACGGCTCGAACCATCCACGGAGGACCCGGACCCGCTATGAAACGCATCAAGATCATTGACTCCCACACCGGCGGCGAACCGACCCGACTGGTTGTGGACGGCTTTCCCGACCTGGGCACCGGCAGCATGGCCGAGCGGCGTGCACTGTTGGAGCAAAGCCACGACGATTGGCGCGCCGCAACGGTGCTCGAGCCGCGCGGCAGCGATGTGATGGTGGGTGCGCTGCTGTGCAAGCCAGTGGACCCGACCAATGCCGCCGGCGTGATTTTCTTCAACAACACCGGCTACCTCGGAATGTGCGGGCACGGCACCATCGGGCTGGTGGCATCGCTGGCCTATATGGGCCGTATCCCGCCCGGCGAGCATCGCATCGAAACACCGGTCGGCACGGTCACCGCCACGCTCCACGGGGACGGCTCGGTCAGCGTGCGCAACGTGCCGGCTTATCGGCATCGACACCAGGTCGCGGTTGAGGTGCCTGGCCACGGTACGGTGCGCGGCGACGTGGCCTGGGGCGGCAATTGGTTCTTTCTCGTCAGTGACCATGGACAGCGCGTGGCCAGCGATAAGCTGGACGCACTGACTGCCTATAGCTGGTCGTTGCGCGAGGCACTGGCGGCGCAGGGCATCACCGGGGCCGAAGGCGCGGAGATTGATCACATTGAATTATTCGCCGACGATGAAATAGCCGACAGCCGTAATTTCGTGCTCTGCCCTGGCAAGGCTTACGACCGCTCACCCTGTGGCACCGGCACCAGCGCCAAGATCGCCTGCCTGGCAGCCGACGGAAAACTCGCGTCGGGAGAAATCTGGCGCCAGGCCAGCGTGATCGGCAGCCAGTTCGAAGCCAGCTATGAGCGCGATGGCGAGCACATCATCCCCACACTGCGCGGGCGCGCCCACATGAGCGCAGAAGCCACCTTGCTGATCGAGGCCGACGATCCCTTTGGATGGGGCATCCGCCTTTAACCATGCCCATGGATGCGGATGTCATCGTCATCGGTGCCGGCATCGTCGGTAGCGCCTGTGCACACGAGCTGGCACGCGCCGGGCTGGACGTGCTGGTGCTCGACGACCGCCGGGGCGGCGCCACGGCGGCGGGCATGGGGCATCTGGTGGTTATGGACGACAACCCCGCCGAGCTCGCACTCAGCCGCCATTCGCTTGCCATATGGCGGCAATGGGCCGACGCGATGGCCGCGGACTGTGCGTGGCACCCCTGCGGCACGCTGTGGCTGGCCGCGAACGACGAGGAAATGACAGCAGCTCACGAAAAGCAGGAGCGACTGCGCGCGCACGATGTGGGCTGCGATCTGATTGATGCGCCAACACTGCAGGCCTGGGAGCCTGCACTGCGGCCCGGCCTGTGTGGCGCTTTGCATGTGCCAGGCGACAGCGTGGTCTATGCGCCCAACGCGGCGCGCTGGTTGCTGGCGCAGCACCCGAAGCAGATCCGTGTGCAACATGCCGAAGTGCTGGGGATCGACGGCTCACGCGTGCGCTTGGCCGGCAACAACTGGCTTGGCGCCAACGCCGTGCTGCTGGCCAACGGCATCCATGCCACGCAACTGTGCCCCGAGCTGCCGATACGCCCGAAGAAGGGTCATTTGCTGATCACCGACCGCTACCCAGGCCAGGTCCGTCACCAGTTGGTGGAACTGGGCTATGTCACCAGCGCACACCACTGCACCGGGCCCTCCGTGGCGTTCAACCTGCAGCCACGCCCCACCGGGCAACTGCTGATCGGCTCGTCTCGCCAGTTTGATGACAGCGCCCCAGAAGTGGATGCCGAGATGCTGGCGCAGATGCTGGAGCGCGCGCTGAGCTATATGCCCGCCCTGGCCGATCTCAACGCCATCCGCTGCTGGACCGGCCTGCGCGCCGCCACCCCCGACAGCCTGCCGCTGCTGGGGCCGCATCCGCAGCGCGCCGGGCTTTGGCTGGCCGTGGGCCACGAAGGCCTGGGCGTAACAACTGCCCCCGCCAGCGCCCGCTTGCTGGCAGCACAAATCACCGGGCACCGGGCAGAACTCGACCCAGCGCCCTACTTGCCGCAGCGCTTCGAAATGGCCGCATGAACAACATCAACAGTTCGATTGAATTCAGCCTTGACGGCCAGCCACAACGCGTGCCCGCCGGTGTCACTGTGGCCGCAGCGCTGTCCATCGCGGGCAGCGGCATCACGCGCATCTCCGCCAGCGGCGAGCGGCGCGCCGCGTTCTGCGGCATGGGTGTCTGCCAGGAATGCCGGGTGCTGATTAGCGGTCAGCGCCGCCTGGCCTGCCAGACGCTGTGCGTCGAGGGCATGGCGGTGCAGACCGCAGCCATGGCGGGAGCCTGAACTGATGACCTCCCCTTCCCCGGAACATTGCGACCTGCTGATCGTCGGCGCCGGCCCGGCGGGCATGGCTGCGGCACTGGCGGCGGCCCCCACGGGCGCGGCCATCACGCTGATCGACGACAACCCGGCCCCAGGCGGCCAGATCTGGCGCGACGGCCCCGGCGCCCATCTGCCCCGGGCCGCTTTGCAGCGGCGTGAAGCCCTGACCAGTCACCCGAATGTGCGGCTGCTGTCCAGCACCCGCATCGTGGCGGTGCCGCAGCCCAGGCAGCTGCTGCTGGAAGACGACAATCGAGGCTGGAGCTTGGGCTATGACAAGCTGATTGTGTGCACCGGCGCGCGGGAACTGCTGCTGCCGTTTCCGGGCTGGACCTTGCCCGGCGTCACGGGTGCTGGCGGGCTGCAAGCCCTGATCAAAGGGGGCCTGCCGGTGCGCGGCGAGCGCATCGTGGTGGCGGGCAGCGGCCCGCTGTTGCTGGCGGTCGCGGCCGCGGCCCAGGCCGCCGGTGCGCAGGTGTTGCGGGTGGCCGAACAGGCATCCGTCAGTGCGGTGGCCGCTTTTGCCGCCTCGCTGGTGCGCTGGCCCGGCAAAGCCCTGCAGGCCTTGACGCTCATACATCGGGGCTATCGCCTGTCCAGCCACGTCGTGGCCGCTTCGGGCCAGGGCCGCGTGGAGTCGGTGCGCCTTCAGCAAGGTGGGCGTACGCTGGACGTCGCTTGCGACCGCCTGGCCTGCGGCTTCGGCCTGATTCCCAACACCCAACTCGGCCAGGCGCTGGGCTGCGCCCTGAATGCGCAGCACGCCATTGCGGTAGACGCCTGGCAAGCCACCAGTCTGCCCGACCATTACGCCGCCGGCGAATGCACCGGTTTCGGCGGCAGCGAACGCGCCCTGGTGCAGGGCGCCATTGCCGGCCATGCAGCCATGGGACAAGTGGATCAGGCCCGGCGGTTGTGGCCCCAGCGGCAGCGCTGGGAGGCCTTCGCCACAAGCTTGCACACCCGCTTCGCGCTTCATCCCGGCTTGAAACAACTGGCGGCGCCCGACACGCTGGTGTGCCGCTGTGAAGACGTGAGCCACGCGCAACTGTGTGGCTTCGAGAGCTGGACCGCGGCGAAGCTGCACAGCCGCTGCGGCATGGGGGCTTGCCAGGGCCGTGTCTGCGGCGGTGCCACGCAGTTTTTGTTTGGCTGGCCACAGCCCGCGCCAGGCACGCCGATCTCGCCGGCACGCATTGCCACGCTGGCGCACAGCAGCTTCGCACTACCTCACCCCATAAAGTAAAGCACTGAAACCAGCGGATCACGACTGTGAGCAAAGAATCCATTCTCAAAACCGGGAAGCCGATCAAACACTTCTGCGGCCCCGTCGCCAGTAGGCGTCGCTACAATCATTCAAGGCCTGACCTTCATCGTATGTGTCTCGTTCTTGCGAACAGGCCTGGTCGGTGAGTGGCAGCTCTGCTGCAACGCCGACAACTCAACCGCAACCATGCCACAGCCCTCGATGCCCAGCCCACCCTTCCCCATGAAGCGACGCGCAGCGGATCTCGCCTACGATGCGATCGAGGCACTGATCTCTACGCTGCAGCTCAAGCCGGGCAGCCCGGTGGTCGAGGCGGAACTGGTGGAGCTGACCCAGCTGGGTCGTACGCCGGTACGCGAAGCGCTGTTGCGCATGGTGTCGATCGGACTTATTGATCAGCAGCCACGCCGCGGCCTGCTCGTCTCCCACATCGATCTGGCCGACCATCTGGATGTGATCCAGACGCGTCGCGCACTCGAACGCCTCATTGCCGCATGTTCTGCGCGCCGCGCAACAGCAGCGCAGCGTCAGGCGATTGTTCGTTGTGCTGAAAAAATGGTCAAGGCGGCGGCGCGTGGTCACCTCGAGGACTACATGCGGTCTGACCATGAACTCGACGAGGTCAACCACCATGCCAGTCAAAACCATTCAGCGGTCAAATGCGTGGTGCCGCTGGTCGTGCAATGCCGGCGCTTCTGGTACGCCTATCAGCACGAAGGCGAAATTGCCGAAGGTGCGCGCCACCACATGGAACTGGCCCAAGGTATCGCCACCGGCGACGAAAAGGCGGCCATGCATGGCGCCGATGCATTGATGGACTACCTTGAGCGGTTCGCCCGACGTGTGATCGAAAACTGACCGCGTCGCTTGCATTACCCCCTAACTCTCACAGTGGCTTGCCAAAGCTGAGCACGCAATTTTGCCGTTAACCCAACAATCACCCACCATTCCCCCATCTTCTCAGGAGACTCACATGGACATGAAGACATCCCCTCTGGCGCTACTCAAAGACCCCAGCCTTCTGAAAACCGATGCGTTGATCAACGGACAATGGGTCGAGGGCGTTAGTCGATTTGATGTCAACGACCCCTCGACTGGCCTCAAACTTGCCGAGGTGGCCAACCTGGGCACCAAAGACGCCGAAGACGCGATTGCCGCCGCCAACTCAGCCTGGCCCGCCTGGCGCAGCAAAACCGGCAAGGAGCGCCACGCCATCCTGCTCAAGTGGTACCAGCTGCTGATGGCCAATGTCGAGGACCTGGGCCGCATCATGACCGCCGAGCAGGGCAAACCGTTTGCCGAAGCCAAGGGCGAAGTCACCTACGGCGCCAGTTTTGTCGAGTGGTACGCCGAAGAAGCCAAACGCGTCAACGGCGAAACCCTGCCCCAGTTTGACAACACTCGCCGGTTGATGGTGCTCAGGCAGCCCATCGGCGTCTGTGCCGCCATCACGCCCTGGAACTTCCCGCTGGCGATGATCACCCGCAAGGTCGCCCCGGCGCTGGCCGCCGGCTGCCCAGTGGTCATCAAACCGGCTGAACTGACGCCGCTGACTGCGCTGGCCGCAGCCGAGTTGGCCATGCGCGCCGGCATCCCCGCGGGAGTGCTGAACGTGCTGACCGCCGACAACGACAACTCCATCGCGGTGGGCAAGGTGTTCTGCGCCAGTGACACTGTGCGCCACATCAGCTTCACTGGCTCCACCGAGGTCGGCCGAATCCTGATGGCGCAAAGCGCACCATCGATCAAGAAGCTGGCTCTGGAACTGGGCGGCAACGCGCCCTTCATCGTGTTCGACGATGCCGACATCGACTCCGCCGTTGAGGGCGCTATGGCCAGCAAGTACCGCAACGCCGGCCAGACCTGCGTCTGCGCCAACCGCATTTATGTGCAGGACGGCGTGTACGACCAGTTTGTCGAAAAATTTGCGGCCAAGGTCAAGCTGCTCAAGGTCGGCAACGGCTTTGAAGATGGCGTGGTGCAGGGCCCGCTGATCGAGGACGCGGCCGTTGACAAGGTGCAGCGCCATGTGGACGACGCGATTGCCAAGGGCGGCAAGCTGCTGGCCGGCGGCAAACGCATGAAAGGCCAGTTCTTCGAGCCAACCGTGGTGGCAGAAGCGACGGGGGACATGCTCTGCGCCAAGGAAGAAACCTTCGGCCCGTTTGCGCCGGTGTTCCGCTTCAAGCATGAGCAGGAAGCCATTGACGCTGCCAACAACACCGAGTTCGGCCTGGCCAGCTACTTCTACAGCCGCGACATCGGCCGCATCTACCGCGTGGCCGAGGCGCTGGAATACGGCATGGTCGGCATCAACGCCGGCGTGATCGCCACCGAACACGTGCCCTTCGGCGGCGTCAAGCAGTCGGGCCTGGGCCGCGAAGGCTCCAGCCACGGCATGGACGAATACCTCGAAATGAAATACCTGTGCCTCGGAGACATGCAGAAATGATGAACCGCAGAATGCTTCTTCAAGTCGGCATGGTCGGCGCCGCCGCCCTGTCTGCTCCGTTTTTGATAGCTACTCACGCACAAGGGGCGGGGGCTACAGGCCAAAAACGTCATAAAATTGTGATCCAGGTCAGCGACAACGACCCGGCCAAATGGAACCTCGCCCTGAACAACGCGAAGAACGTGCAGGACGACGTGGGCGCCGCCAACGTGGATATCGCCATCGTCGCCTATGGACCCGGTATCGGCATGCTGAAGATGGACTCGCCGACTGGTGCACGGGTCGCCGACGCTACGAAAGCCAATGTGCGTGTCGTGGCCTGCGAGAACACGATGCGCGGCCAGAAGCTGGGCAAAGACGACATGTTGCCCACCATCGCCTACGTGCCTGCGGGTGTGACGGAGATCATGAAGAAACAGCAGGACGGCTGGGCCTATCTGCGGCCCTGAGCTTTTTTGACGGAGAACCACCCGCGCGGTGGTTCTACAATCGACGCATGCGGGTGTCGTTCAATGGTAGGACTCTTGCTTCCCAAGCAAATAACGTGGGTTCGATTCCCATCACCCGCTCCACCGCATAAAAAAGGCCCTTCCGAGCCTTTTTTAGTGGCTCCCTCTCAGGGAAACGCAGAACAAGCTCTTGCCGTCAATGCAGCTTGCACCCGGTTTTGGCCTGCAAGGCCTCCATCGTCACGCCGGGTGCGAGTTCGATCACCTTCAGGCCTTTCGGCGTCACGTCCATCACGGCCAGGTCGGTGATGATGCGGTCCACCACGGCCAGTCCGGTCAGTGGCAGGGTGCAGCTTTCGAGGATCTTCAGGTCTTCGGTGCCGTCTTTTTTCTTCGCGACGTGCTCCATCAGCACGATCACGCGCTTGACGCCGGCCACCAGATCCATCGCGCCGCCCATGCCTTTGACCATCTTGCCGGGGATCATCCAGTTGGCCAGGTCGCCCTTCTCGCTGACCTGCATGGCGCCCAGGATGCTCAGGTTGATCTTGCCGCCGCGAATCATCGCGAAGCTGTCATGGCTGCCGAAGATGGAAGAGCCCTTGATGGTAGTGACGGTTTGCTTGCCGGCGTTGATCAGGTCGGCATCGACCTCGTCTTCGGTCGGGAAGGCGCCTATGCCCAGCATGCCGTTTTCCGACTGCAGCCAGACTTCCTTGTCGGCCGGCACAAAGTTGGCCACCAGCGTCGGTATGCCGATGCCGAGGTTCACGTAGAACCCGTCTTCGAGTTCCTGCGCGGCACGCGCCGCCATTTGATCTTGGGTCCAGGGCATATCAGGCTTTCTCGGTGATGGTGCGTTTTTCGATGCGTTTTTCAGGGCTGGCATTGAGCACGATGCGGTGCACATAAATGCCCGGCAGGTGAATGTCGTCCGGCGCCAGTTCGCCCACTTCGACGATTTTTTCCACTTCGACGATGCAGACCTTGCCGGCCATCGCGGCAGCCGGATTGAAGTTGCGGGCGGTGAGGTTGAAGCGCAGGTTGCCGGACTTGTCGGCCACCGCTGCCTTGACCAGCGCCACGTCGGGCACCAGCGAACGCTCCATGACGTAGGTCTCGCCATCGAATTCGCGCAACTCCTTGCCCTCGGCCACCTGGGTGCCGACACCGGTCTTCGTGAAAAAAGCCGGGATGCCTGCGCCGCCGGCGCGCAGCTTTTCGGCCAGCGTGCCTTGCGGCGTAAATTCCAGCTCCAGCTCGCCGGCCAGGTATTGGCGCTCAAACTCCTTGTTTTCGCCGACATAGCTGGAAATCATTTTTTTGATCTGGCGTGTCTCGAGCAATTTGCCCAGGCCAAAGCCGTCGACGCCAGCATTGTTGGAAATGACGGTCAGGTCTTTGGTCCCGCTGTCACATAGCGCCTGGATCAGGGCCTCGGGGATGCCGCACAGGCCAAAACCGCCAACAGCCATCAACTGGCCGTCCTTGACGACACCCTTGAGGGCCTCGGCAGCGGAGGGAAAAAGTTTATTCACAAAAAATCTCCTGAAGAACTTCCAACACACACGTCAAAACCGTACGATACTACCTATCCGCATACGTAGTTACCCCTAAAGTTTAACCCTGTGCCTCTTACCGACCCGATGGACATTGATTACCGTCTGGCCTTCAACATGGCGCCGGTCGGGCTGGTGCTGTCACGCAACCGCGGCATCGTCGACTGCAACCAGCACCTCTGCGAGATGTTTGGCGCTACGCACGAGCAGCTCATCGGCCAGTCTTTCCAGGTCCTCTACCCCAGCGCCGCCGAGTACGAGCGCATAGGCGCGCGCATGTTGCCCATTCTCAATGCCAAGGGCCACTACGCCGACGACCGCATCATGAAACGGGTGGACGGGCGCTTGAAGGGCGAGACTTTCTGGTGCCACGTCACAGGCCGCGCGCTCAACCGCGCCGCGCCGCACGAGTCCGGCATCTGGACCTTTGAGGACCTGAGCTCACGCAGGCCGGTCAAGGCTGAGTTGACGGCGCGCGAACGCGAAGTCGCCGCGCACCTGATGGACGGCATGACCTCCAAGGAAATCGGCCGCGCGCTGGTCATCAGCCACCGCACCGTAGAGATTTACCGCGC
Source organism: Polaromonas sp. (assembly GCF_013817205.1). GTDB lineage: Bacteria > Pseudomonadota > Gammaproteobacteria > Burkholderiales > Burkholderiaceae_C > Polaromonas. Next base: position 43,293 of record NZ_JACDDD010000006.1, on the reverse strand, counting down.
CCGCCTGATGCGCAAGTACAAGGCGTCCACCACTGCCGACCTGGTGCACAAGCTGATGGAAGGTTGAGCCGGCTCCTCGATGCTATGTTTTCAATAGCTGTTCACGCCCGCTGCGTAAGGGCTAGAGGCCTAAAACACTAAAATATTTGAATTCGGAGAAATGGGCCGTAACTGCCGGCGTCAGGCATTCTTCGGTCCGTCTACCACTTCTGCCGCCGTCCTGAAAGCGTCCACAGCGGTTGGCACGCCGCAGTAAACGGCGGCATGGAGCAGCACTTCCTGAAGCTCGGCCGGTGTGGCGCCGTTGTTCAAGGCGCCGCGCAAATGACCCTTGAGTTCATGCTGCTTGCCCAGCGCCGTCAGCATCGCCACAGTGATCAGGCTGCGCGTCTTCAAGTCCAGGCCGGGCCGCTGCCAGACATCTCCCCAGGCCTTGGCGGTAATGTGCTCCTGGATCGGCCGCGTGAAATCCGTGGCATTGCCCAAAGCGTTGGCTACGAAGTCTTCGCCCATCACCTGCTTGCGTGTGGCCAAGCCTTTGTCATATGCCGCGTTCATGGGTCTCTCCAAAATGAAACCGCCAGCATAACGCCGCGCGATTGCTCACCGCTTGGCAGCGCTTTGGGGATCGCCACCCCCATCAAGCCGATCGATTGCATTCAACTATGAACCATATAAGAAACATTGACTTGTTCAATCGAATAACCAATCCTAGACTCAGTTTATCCCTCATCGTCAGCCCCCATCACGGAGAATCCTCATGTCAGCAGAAAAACAATGTCCCTTTTCAGGTGCTGCGCTCAAGCCCACTGTGGCCAGCGGCCGCTCCAATGCCGACTGGTGACCCAACCAGCTCAACCTCAAGCTGCTGAACCAGAACTCGCCCCAGTCCGATCCCATGGGCACAGCCTTCGACTACGCGAAGGAGTTCAAGAGTCTGGACCTGCATGCCGTGGTCAGCGACCTGCATGCCTTGATGACGGACTCACAGGACTGGTGGCCGGCCGACTACGGCCACTACGGACCTTTTTTCGTGCGCATGGCGTGGCACAGCGCGGGCACCTACCGCATCGCTGACGGCCGCGGTGGTGCGGCTTCCGGCACTCAGCGTTTTGCCCCGCTCAATAGCTGGCCAGACAATGGCAATCTCGACAAGGCACGCCGCCTGCTCTGGCCCACCAAGCAAAAGTACGGCCGAAAAATCTCCTGGGCCGACCTCATGGTGCTGGCAGGCACCGTGGCTATGGATTCCATGGGCTTCAAGACCTTCGGCTTCGCCGGGGGGCGTGCTGACGTTTAGGAGCCGGAAGACATCTACTGGGGACCGGAGGCCGAGTGGATGGGCGACAAGCGCTACACCGGCGACCGTGAACTCGAAAAGCCCTTGGGCGCAGTGCAGATGGGCCTGATCTACGTGAACCCCGAAGGCCCGAATGGCAAGCCGGACCCGCTGGCCTCCGCGCGCGACATCCGTGAGACTTTCGCCCGCATGGCGATGAACGACGAAGAGACCGTTGCGCTGGTTGCCGGCGGACACACCTTCGGCAAGTCCCATGGCGCGGCCGATCCGGGCCAGTATGTGGGTCCTGAGCCGGAGGGCGGCAGCATTGAAGACCAGGGCTTTGGCTGGATCAATAAATTCGGCGGTGGGCATGGCGTGCACACCGTCACCAGCGGCATCGAAGGTGCCTGGACCAACAACCCCATCCAGTGGGACCACGGTTACTTCGAGAACCTGTTCGGCTACGAGTGGGAACTGACAAAAAGCCCGGCGGGCGCCCACCAGTGGAAGCCCACCGACCCGGCGGCCGCCACCACGGTGCCGGATGCGCACGATCCCGCCCGGCGCCATGCCCCGATGATGACCACCGCCGACATGGCCATGCGCATGGACCTCGCTTACGAGAAAATTTCGCGGCGCTTCATGGCCCATCCGCAGGAGTTTGCCGACGCCTTCGCCAAGGCCTGGTACAAGCTGACGCACCGCGACATGGGGCCGATCTCACGCTACCTCGGCCCGCTGGTGCCGCAGGGTCAATTGTTGTGGCAAGACCCGCTGCCTTCGGTGGACCATGAACTGGTAGGCGATCAGGACGTTGTGGCGCTGAAGGCCAAAGTCCTCGCATCCGGCCTGTCCATCGCGCAGTTGGTGAACGCAGCCTGGGCGTCCGCCTCCACTTACCGCGGCAGCGACAAGCGCGGTGGTGCCAACGGCGCGCGCGTCCGTCTGGCGCCGCAAAAGGACTGGGAGGTCAACCAGCCGGCCGAACTGGCGAAAGTAGTGGCGGCGCTGGAGTCCATCCAGCAGGGATTCAACTCCGCACAGTCTGGCAACAAGAAAATTTCGCTGGCTGACCTGATTGTTCTGGGGGGTTGCGCTGCGGTGGAGGCCGCCGCCGCAACAGCCGGGCACCAGTTAACGGTTCCCTTCTTGCCCGGGCGCACGGATGCGTCACAGGAACAGACTGACGTGGATTCGTTTGACGTGCTCGAGCCGGTCGCCGACGGTTTTCGCAATTACAGCCGTGCCGGGCAGCAGGCCTCGGTGGCCGAACTGCTGGTGGACCGCGCCAACCTGCTGACGCTGACAGCGCCCGAAATGACGGTCTTGGTCGGCGGCATGCGCGCCCTCACGGCCGGCCCGGGGCACGGTGCTTTCACCAAGCGCCCCGGCACGCTGAGCAACGACTTTTTCGTCAACCTGCTCGACATGCGCACCCAGTGGCGCAAGTCCGAGGCGTCCGACGGGGTGCTGGAGGGCCGCGACAGGGCGACCAGCGAGCTCAAGTGGACCGGTACGATGATCGACCTCGTTTTCGGTTCCAACTCCCAGCTCCGCGCCATCGCGGAGGTGTATGCCAGCAGTGACGCGCAAGAGGTCTTTGTGCGGGATTTTGTGGCGGCATGGAACAAGGTGATGAACCTGGATCGTTTCGACCTGGCTTGACCATACGCAACAGGCCGCCAGAGCCGCCTGTTGCGTGGGTCCCGAAACAAAAGTAAGATTCTTACTTCCAAGGAGTAAGAATTATGCGACTCACCAGCAAAGGCCAAGTCACCATTCCGCGAGCGGTTCGCGACAAGGCAGGCCTGCAGCCGCACAGCGAAGTCGAATTTGAGGTCTGCGCCAACGGCGACGTTCTCATGCGCCGCGCCGCGCATTCTGGCTCACCCCTGCGCAGCGCGTTTGAGCGGGTGCGTGGCAGCGCCAATGCAGCGCAGTTCAAAGGCATGGGCACGGACGAATTCATGAAGTTCATCCGTGGCTAGTCGCGCACGTGTTGAAAAACCTGGCGCCAGCAAGGTGCAAGAGGCTGACCCGCGTTATCTGCTTGCGCCGACCCTGGTTGATAGCTGCGTGCTGATTGACGTGCTGGCCGACGACGCGGACTGGGCAGAGTGGTCGCTTGAAAAACTGGACTTGCTCGGTCAACAAGCGCCCTTGGTCATCAGCCCCATCATCCTGGCCGAGATCAGCCCGAGGTTCGACCGCGCTGCCGACCTGGAAGCTGCCCTTTCACTATTGCCCCTTAAACGCGAAGCGCTGCCCTGGGACGCCGCCTATCTGGCAGGGCAAGCCTTCAAGATCTACCGCACCGCCAGCGGTAACAAGCGCTCGCCCATGCCCGATTTTTACATCGGCGCGCACGCTCTGGTGGGCAATATGCGCTTGCTGACCCGTGATGCGGTACGCTTTCAGACTTACTTTCCCAAACTCAACATCATCTCGCCATGACACCCACACACGCACGCTACCCGGCACCAGAGCTCAAGGACTTGCCGGAGGACATTCGCGCAAAAATTCTGGAAGTCCAGGACAAAGCAGGTTTTGTGCCGAACGTGTTTCTGGCACTCGCGCGCAGGCCCGCTGAATGGCGCGCCTTCTTCGCTTATCACGACGCACTGATGCTGCGCGAGGAGTCGAGCCTGACCAAAGGCGACCGGGAGATGATTGTCACGACCACCAGTGCCGCCAACCAGTGCCTGTACTGCGTGGTGGCGCATGGCGCGCTGCTGCGGATTTATGAGAAAAAACCGCTGGTGGCCGACCAGGTGGCAGTGAACTACCGCAAGGCCGACATCACGCCGCGCCAGCGCGCCATGCTGGACTTTGCGATGAAGGTCTGCGAGCGCTCGCATGAGATTGAAGAGGCTGACTTTGCCGCGCTGCAGGCGCACGGCTTCAACGACGAAGACATCTGGGACATCGCGGCGATCACCGCATTTTTCGGCCTGTCCAACCGCATCGCCAGCTTCTCCAGCATGATGCCCAACCCCGAGTTCTACCTGATGGGCCGGGTTCCCAAACAGAAATAGCGCGGCATCACGTCGTCAGGCCTGCATGGCGCCCCACACCATGCGCACGAGTTCATCTTCGAACTCGCGGGTGCCGAGCAGGGGCGAGTCTTCCAGTGACGCGCTGCGAATCGCGCCCATCACCGCACGGGTAGAGACAAACATCATCACCGGATTGGGCGGGCGCAGCCGCCGATCGTTGAGCTGGGCCAGCGCGATCGCATTGCGCTCGGCCGCTTCGCGCAGCGCCTCGGTGATGTGTTCATGGTGGTCCAGCCGCCAGACCATGCGAACCATGGCGCGGCGCAAGCGGGGGCCTGCAGCAAAAGACGCAATCAAGGTGCGGATAATTTCGCGCACCACCTCTTCAGCGTCACGCCCCTCCTGCACCGAGCGGGTCATCATGGCTTGCATGTCATCCATCACCCGGCGGCGCTCGCGCTGGCTCATGGCAAGAATGATGGCTTCCTTGCTCGGAAAATACTGGTACAGCGTGCCAATTGAAAAGCCCGCCTTCCGCGCGACCTTGTTGGTCGTCAGGCCTGCCTCGCCTTCGCTTTCCATAATCTGAGCAGTTGCCTCAAAGATCGCCTGAATGGTGCGCTGCGCACGCTCCTGGGTGGGTGCTTTGCGCATCACTTCAGGGGAGAGAGTCGGGGGCTTTTTGTTCATGGCAGGAGGTTGAAGAAAAACTGAGCAACAAGCGAGTTGCCCGGGCGCGTACAAAACTGAATAATGCTCATAAATCAACGCAAACACAAGGCTTCATGACAACACTCACCATTCGCAAGCTCAATATCGACCTGTCCGGTGGGTTTGCCCGCCACTGGCATGGGGGCGACGCATTTCGCAGCCAGTACTACATCGCGCTGTCCATGAGTTTCCCGGTCGGTGAGCAATACTTTATGGACTCGGTGCGCGCCGGAGCCGCGCTGCTGCCGCAAGATGCCGTCCACCAGCCATTGCACGATCTGGTCCGCGGCTTCATTGGCCAGGAGGCCACGCACCGGCATGTGCACGGGCTGTACAACGCCCAGCTGGAAAAGCAGGGCCTCAGCAACATCTGGGCCCGTCTTGCCACCTGGCGGATTGAACAATCGCGCAGGCTGCATGTGTTGCACCACCTGGCCATCACGGCCGCGTATGAGCATTGCACCGCCGTATTTGCCGAAGGCACCTTGCGATACCCCAGTTGGTTTGACGCAGCTGAACCGAAGATGCGCACGCTGTGGCGCTGGCACGCGGTTGAAGAAACCGAGCACAGGGCCGTCGCCTTTGACGTGTACCAGGCCCTGGGTGGCGGCACCTTGCGCCGCTCGCTCTGGTTTGCCTACGTTTTGGTCTTGTTCTCGCTGGACGCCGGCGTGCAGACGACGCTCAACCTGTGGCGAGACAAGTCGCTATTCAAGCCCAGCACGTGGTGGAGCGCCACAACCTTTTTCTTCGGACGGGACGGCGTAGCTTGGCGCTGCACCCTGCCCTTGCTGGCTTACTTCAAACCGGGTTTTCATCCTGGCGGGCCTCCATCCGACGCAACCAGCGCCACCGGCGATAGCGGCGACGCCCTGGCCGGTCAATGGCGCGCCGTTGGCAAAACCAGCGTAGAAACACCATGAAGATATCCATCGGCCGCTGCCTGATGGCCATCGCGCTGCTGCACACCGTGTATGCCCCCTGGAAGTACGGCGGACCGCTGCTCGACATCGCGGGCCGCGGCTTTTACAACAGCATTGCTGGAGATCCGCAGCGCGCGGCAGCAACCTGGTTTGTGCTGTTCGGTGCGGGGCTGTTTATGCTGGGTCTGACGGTTGCCGCACTTGAAAAGCAACACGCCACCCAGGCCCTGAAACCAATTGGCTGGGCCTTGCTGGTATTGGGGTGCGTGGGCGTGGTGCTGATGCCAGCCTCGGGGTTCTGGCTGGTCTTTCCCCCGGCGGCGGTGCTGCTTCTGCGCAAGGCCCGCCCTGCCAAGACTTCCGACAGGTCCGGTTTAGCCTGAGCACCGTACCATTCAAGACAGTTCTTTTGCTACTCTTTTTATAGCAAACTATTGCCGTAAATGAAGGGCGGAGTGCCGATTTCGCTTCAAGTGACGAGAGAACGCAGCCAAGCAGGCAATGTTTTGGCCTTCTGGCTCGGGAAGTCTATCCAGATGGTGGTGGCGCCGCCAGCGGCGCAAATCACACCGGGCTGGTCGGAGCGCTCCATCGTGCCCCAGGTTTCGAACGTTGTGCGGCCCGGGTCGCTGGCGTACATCTTGACCAGCACATCGCCTGGGTACTGCAGTTGTTTGTAGAAATTGCAGAAGGCATTGACGATGACCGGGCCCTCGCCTTTCGGGTCTGGCACGCAGCCGATGGAATACATCCAGTCGATGCGCACTGTTTCCAGATAACGGAAATAGCTGGCGTTATTGACATGGCCCATCGCATCCATGTCGCCCCAGCGGATCGGCAGGCGCATCTCGAAGACCAGCTTCTTGCTCTCGGGAATCTCTATTTTCATGGGTCAGATACCGAAACCATCATCGGCGGCAATCACCGCGCCGTTGACAAAATGGCTTTGTCCACTGGCCAGCATCACCAGCAGTGCGTCGAGGTCTTCAGGCTTGCCGATGCGCTTGCGCGGGAGCATTTGCACCAGCTTTTTGCCCTGCTCCGTTTCCCAATGGTGGTGGTTGATCTCGGTGTCGATGTAGCCGGGGCAGATGGCATTGACGTTGATGCCGAACTTGCCCCACTCCAGCGCCATGGCCTTGGTCATTTGCACCACCGCCGCCTTGCTCATGCAGTACACGCCAATCTGCGGCAAGACGCGCAAGCCCGCCATGGAGGCAATGTTGACGATGCGGCCACCCGAGAAAGCACCGGGCGCGGTGCCACGCGCACGCGCCAGCATGCGCTTGCCCACTTCCTGCGCAACAAAAAAAGCGCCCTTGACATTGGTGTTGAAGATGAAATCGTAGTCTTCCTCCCCCACATCCTGGATGCGCTGCGTGGTGCTGACGCCAGAATTGTTGACCAGGATGTCGATGGGGCCCACCTCGGTCTCGGCATGCGCCACAGCTGATTTGATGCTGGCCGTGTCCGTCACATCCAGCATCACCACGTGCGCATCACCGCCTTCGGCCTCGATCTGCGCCCGAAGCTCCTTTAGCTTGTCCATGCGCCGGCTGGCGAGCACCACGGCCGCGCCAGCACGGCTCAGGGTTTTGGCAAACTGCGCGCCCAGCCCTCCCGAGGCCCCTGTCACCAGGGCAACCCTTCCCGACAAATCCATGCTGTAAGCCATGGCAAACTCCTGTTGATTAGAGATTAGCGTCTTACCTGCGGCTGACGTTAGCAGAATAAAATCAGTTGCTATACCTGTGAACCCGAACGAAACCTTACGCAATTCATTATCAGCGAGCCCCCCCATGACCCACCAAGAAATCCTCGCCCAATTCGGTCCCCGTGAAGCCATGGAATATGACGTGGTCGTGGTCGGCGGCGGCCCCGGCGGCTTGGCGACCGCCATCCGCCTGAAGCAACTTGCCGCCGAAAAAGGCACGGAGCTGTCAGTGGTGGTGCTGGAAAAAGGCTCGGAGCCTGGCGCCCATATTTTGAGTGGTGCGCTGATGGACCCGCGCGCACTGAACGAGTTGTTTCCCAACTGGAAAGAACTCGGCGCACCATTGAACCAGCCCGTCACCGGCGACGCGATGCTGTTTCTCAGCCAAACCGGCAAGCTCGGCACGCCGCAATTCCTGATTCCCAAATCGCTGCATAACGAAGGCAATTACGTCATCAGTCTGGGCAACGTGGTGCGCTGGCTGGGCCAGCAGGCCGAAGCTCTGGGCGTTGAAATTTTTCCCGGCTTCTCCGCGGCCGAGGTTCTGTACAACGAGGACGGCTCGGTCAAAGGTGTGGCCACCGGCAACCTCGGTATCGGCAAGGACGGCCAGCCCGGCGACAGTTTTCAGCTAGGTATGGAACTGCATGGCAAGTACACAATTTTTGCCGAAGGCTCACGCGGGCACCTGGGCCGGCAACTGATCTCAAAGTTTCAGCTCGACGCCGGCAAAGACCCGCAAACCTATGCGCTTGGCATCAAAGAATTGTGGGAGATTGACCCGGCCAAAGCCAAACCCGGCCACGTGGTGCACTCACTCGGCTGGCCCATGGACAACCAGACCTACGGCGGCGGCTTTCTTTACCACCTTGAGGGCAACAAGGTCACGCTGGGTTTTATCACCGGGCTTGAATACAGCAACCCATGGCTCAGCCCGTTTGAAGAAATGCAGCGCTGGAAAACCCACCCTGCTATTCGCCAATACCTTGAAGGCGGCAAACGCATCAGCTACGGCGCACGCGCCATCACCTGCGGCGGCTTGATGAGCTTGCCCAAAACCGTGTTCCCCGGCGGAGCGCTGGTGGGCTGCGAAGCGGGTTTCCTCAACTTTGCGCGCATCAAAGGCAGCCACGCAGCCATGAAGACCGGTATGCTCGCAGCGGAAGCGGCGTACGCAGCGGTGACAGGTGGGCGCCAGCATGATGAGCTCACCGCCTACCCTGAAGCTTTCGCGAAGAGCTGGCTGTTTGAAGAACTGGATGCGTCGCGCAACACCAAGCAATGGATGAAGAAAGGCCTGTACCTGTCGTCCATCATGAACGGCATCGAACTGTGGCTGCTGCCCAAACTCGGTTTCAAGGCGCCGCCCTGGACCATCCACAACAAGGTGCCCGACCACGCCAAGCTCAAGCCGGCGTCGGAGTGCCCGCAGATTGTTTATCCCAAGCCCGACAACAAGATCACCTTCGACCGCCTCAGTTCGGTGTTTGTCTCCAACACCAACCATGAAGAACACCAGCCCGCCCATCTGACCCTAAAAGACGCCAGCGTGCCGGTCCAGATCAACCTGGCCACTTACGCCGGCCCCGAGTCGCGTTACTGCCCTGCCGGCGTGTATGAGTTTGTCAAAAATCCGGACAACAGCGACCGCCTGCAGATCAACGCGCAGAACTGCGTTCACTGCAAGACCTGCGACATCAAGGACCCGACGCAAAACATCGTCTGGGTTACGCCCGAAGGCGGTGGCGGGCCCAACTACAGCGGCATGTAAGGCCCCAGCGGCGCGCACCACACCGCCGCGCCTCAGCACCAGGCCATGCCAGACCCGGTGCCCTTGGGCCGGCTGACCCGATGGCAGACGGCCGGGTGCGTACCACCTACGCGACCACGCTTCACACAGGTGTCATATTGTGTATGCATGATGGGGGCCTCACCGTTCAGGACGACCCATGCAGCTCCACAAGACAGATCGCGCCCGGGCCGAGCTCAAATCAGGAAACCGCACGCTGAGCCAGCGCGAGCGCACGCTGCTTTTGCTGGCCGATGGCAACAAGTCCGTGATGGACTTCCGGCCGCTATTTAACGGTGACGGCGAGGAAATCGCCCTGCGCATGTTGCGCGAAGGCTTTCTGCAGGTCCAGTCCGGCAAGGCGGCAGAGGATGCTCGCCCCCCGGAGCCAGTGGCAGAAAAACCGCAGCGCGCGATGCCTGGCAGCCTGCCGCTTTCCCGAAACCATCCGGTTCCACCAGCGCCCGCCCGGGTATCAGCGGACCAGTTTGATGGCAAGCGGTCGCTGGCCACTACACGCATGTTCCTCTTTGATATCTGCGAACGCATGTTTTCCAGGAAGCATCCCGAACTGGCCGCAACCTTTCGCGATGCTTTGCGCGACGCCCGGGACCGCGACGCCATGCTTGACGCATCGCGCCGCATGATCGAGGAAATCGAGAAGATCACGGGCCACGAACGGGCCGACTCCATCAGCGAGCGCATCGCCATGCTGCTGCCTGATGAGCAGGCGGACTGAGGCGGGCCTTCAGCTACACTTGCCGCGTCAGGAGAGAGTTTTTCGCGTGAAAACCGCCGAAGGCGCATGAGTCACCCCCAATGGTGCTTTGAACGCTCAGGCAAAAGGACTGGCAACCGCCCTCTGGCACCCGTGCGGTGGGCGTTCCCTACTGGAGAGAGGCGGCCTCGCAGGCCGTCCACCGAAGGAGCAAGCCCGCATCGCCGGGTGAATCTCTCAGGTAAACCGGACAGCAGGGGCAGCCCATGGTTTGATGGCCATGTTGTCTATTTGCCCCCGGAGAACGCCTGTGTCCGCCACCGATACCCCGCTGTCAAAAACACCTCTGAATGCCTTGCACCTGGAACTGGGCGCCCGCATGGTCCCGTTTGCGGGCTATTCGATGCCGGTTCAGTACCCGGCCGGCCTGATGGCCGAACATCATCACACCCGCAGCGCCGCCGGGCTCTTTGACGTCTCGCACATGGGCCAGTTGCGCCTGGTGGGGCCCGATGCCGCCGCCGCGCTTGAGAGCCTGATCCCTGTGGATGTCATCGGCCTGGCCGTCGGCAAGCAGCGCTACGGCCTGCTGCTCAATGACGAAGGCGGCACCATCGACGACTTGATGTTTTTTAATCTCGGGGAGGACCGAAGCGTCGCCGGGCCGCCCCAAGACGCGAGCGCCCCCTCGGGAGGCAGCGAGCCACACGCAGTGAGCAAGCGTGGGGGCAATATCTTCGTTATCGTGAATGGCGCCTGCAAGGTAGGTGACATCGCGCACATCCAGCAAAAAATCGGCAGCCGATGCGAGGTCATTCCCATGCCCGACATGGCGCTGCTGGCTCTGCAGGGGCCGCAGGCGGTCACTGCGCTGGCGCGCCTGGCCCCTGGCGTTGAACAACTGGTGTTCATGACCGGCGGGCGTTTTACCGTGGCCGGCTGCGACTGCTTCCTCACACGCAGCGGTTACACCGGAGAAGACGGCTTTGAAATTTCCGTGCCGTCCGACCAGGCCGATACCCTGGCCCGCGCCTTGCTGGCCCAGCCTGAAGTCAAACCGATTGGCTTGGGTGCGCGCAACTCGCTGCGGCTGGAAGCGGGCCTGTGCCTTTACGGAAACGACCTCGACACCAGCACCACGCCTGTCGAGGCCAGCCTGAACTGGGCGATCCAGAAGGTGCGCCGCACCGGCGGCGAACGTGCGGGCGGCTTCCCGGGCGCTGAGAAGGTGCTGGCACAGCTTGACACTCCCGCCAGCCTGGCCCGCAAGCGCGTGGGCCTGATCGCACTCGAGCGCGTGCCTGTGCGTGAACACACCGAACTGCACAATGCCGAAGGTCGCTGCATCGGCGAAGTCACCAGCGGCCTGCTCGGGCCGACGATAGACACACCCGTAGCCATGGCCTATGTCGAGCCGGCCTTCGCAGTCATCGGTACGCGGGTCAATGCCATGGTGCGCGGCAAGCCGGTGCCCATGGAAGTCAGGGCCATGCCTTTTGTGCCCGCCCGTTACTTCCGCGGCTGAAATTTTCATCTTTCAACTTTTACTCAATGGAGAAGACCATGCTCAAGTACACCGAAGACCACGAATGGATCAAGCTCGACGGCGACGTTGCCACCGTCGGCATCACCACCCACGCCCAGGATGCGCTCGGTGATGTGGTGTTTGTGGACCTGCCCTCGGTCGGCAGCAGCTTTGCGCAGAAAGAGGTGGCTGGCGTGGTCGAGTCGGTCAAGGCCGCCGCCGACGTCTTCATGCCGATCAGCGGCGAGGTGACTGAAGTCAACGAAGCCCTGCGGGACGACCCCTCACTCGCCAATAGCGACCCGCTTGGCGCCGGCTGGTTCTTCAAGGTCAAGCTGGCTGACAAGTCGCAGCTTGATTCGCTGCTGGATGAAGCTGCCTACACCAGCTTTGCCGCCAACGCATAAACCACCTCTCCACCCCGTTCGGGCTGCGCCTGTCGAAGCTTGCCTCTTTAATGGCACCCTTCGACAAGCTCATGGCGAACGGCATTAGAAAGTCCCTCGTCATGTTGATGTCCACCGCCAAGCCGCTCGGCGAGCTTGAAAACCCTGCCGAATTCATTGCCCGCCACATCGGCATTGATGCCACGGACGAAGCCCACATGCTGCGCGTTGTCGGCTCGGACTCACGCCGTGCGCTGATAGCCGGCATTGTTCCGCGGTCCATCGCGCGCAGCAGCGCCATGGCCATCCCCCCACCGGTCAGCGAAGCTGCCGCCCTGAAACAGCTCAAGGCCATGGCGGCCAAAAACCAGGTCTTCAAGAGTTTCATCGGCCAGGGCTACTACGGCACCCTGACGCCCGGTGTGATCCTGCGCAATATCCTCGAGAACCCGGCTTGGTACACCGCCTATACGCCTTACCAGGCCGAGATCTCGCAGGGCCGCCTGGAGGCGCTGATCAACTTCCAGACCATGGTCTGCGACCTCACCGGCATGCCTGTAGCCAACGCCTCCATGCTCGACGAGGCCACGGCCGCTGCTGAAGCCATGACCCTGGCCAAACGCAGCGTCAAAAGCAAAAGCAATGTCTTCCTGGTCGCTGGTGACTGCCACCCGCAAACCATCGAGGTGATCCAGACGCGCGCCAAACCACTGGGCATTGAGGTCAGGCTCAGCACCGCATCAACCACGCTGCCCATGCTGATGTCCGGGGGCGACTACTTCGGCGTGCTGGCGCAGTACCCCGCCACCACTGGCAGCATCCATGACTTGCGGCCACTGGCCGGCCAGGCGCATGTGGACGGCGCCGCGCTGTGTGTGGCCGCCGACCTGCTGGCGCTGACCCTGCTTACGCCGCCGGGCGAGTGGGACGCCGACATCGTGCTCGGCAGCACCCAGCGTTTCGGCATGCCCATGGGCAATGGCGGCCCGCACGCGGCCTACCTGGCCTGCCGCGACGCGTTCAAGCGCTCGCTGCCCGGGCGCCTGGTCGGCGTCAGCATCGACAGCCACGGCCAGCCGACCTACCGCCTTGCGCTGCAGACGCGCGAGCAGCACATACGCCGCGAAAAAGCCACGTCCAACATCTGTACCGCGCAGGTACTGCCGGCGGTGATTGCCAGCATGTACGCGGTTTACCACGGCCCGCAAGGCCTGAAGCGCATTGCCGAGCGCGTGGCGACTTACACCGCCGTCTTTGTGCAGGGCCTGAAGACGCTGGGCTATGAGATCACCAACAGTGGCGCTTTCGATTCGGTCACCATCAAGACCGGTGACGCTACCAATTTGATAGCTGGACGCGCACGCCAGGCGGGGGCGAACCTGCGTTTTCGCCTGAACAATCACCTGGGCGTGTCGCTGGACGAAACCACCAGCCGCAAGGACATCGAGTTGCTCTGGTCCTTCTTTGCGCAGCCCGGCCAGACCGTACCGGTGGTCAGCGCTTTTGAAAAAGGCTTGGCCTCCCTGATCCCCGAAGACCTGCGCCGCGGCAGCGACTTCCTGACGCACCCGGTGTTCAACACCCACCACTCCGAGACCGGCATGCTGCGCTACATCCGCATGCTGAGCGACAAGGATCTGGCGCTGGACCGCAGCATGATCCCGCTCGGCAGTTGCACCATGAAGCTCAACGCCACGAGCGAGATGATCCCCATCACGTGGCCAGAGTTTGCCAACATCCACCCGTTTGCACCGCAGGACCAGTTGCAGGGCTACGCCGAGCTCGACAAACAGTTGCGTGACTGGCTGTGCCAGGCCACCGGTTACGCGGGCATCAGCCTGCAGCCCAATGCCGGCTCACAGGGCGAATACGCCGGCCTGCTGGTGATCAAGGCCTTCCATGAGGCGCAAGGCCAGGGCCACCGCAACATTTGCCTGATTCCCTCGTCGGCCCACGGCACCAATCCGGCCAGCGCGCAGATGGTGGGGATGACCGTCGTTGTCACTGCCTGTGACGCACAGGGCAATGTCGACATGGCCGACCTGAAAGCCAAGTGTGAGCAACACAGCGACAAACTGGCCTGCATGATGATCACCTACCCCAGCACCCACGGCGTGTTCGAGACGCAGGTCAAGGAGCTCTGCGCCCTCGTCCACAGCCATGGTGGCCGTGTCTATGTGGATGGCGCCAACATGAACGCGCTGGTGGGTGTGGCCGCGCCCGGCGAATTTGGCGGCGACGTGAGCCACCTGAATCTGCACAAGACCTTCTGCATTCCGCACGGCGGTGGCGGTCCCGGTGTCGGCCCCGTGTGTGTGGTGGCCGACCTGGTGCCCTACCTCCCCGGCCATGCCACGGCCGGTTATCCAGGCGGAGGGGCCAGTTTTTCCGCCGGGGCGCCCCAAGGAAAAACAGCCCCCTCGGGGGGCAGCGAATTACACGAAGTGAAAAGCGTGGGGGCCATATCAGCTGCGCCACTGGGCAATGCCGCCGTGCTGCCGATCAGCTGGATGTATTGCCGCATGATGGGCCCGGAAGGCCTGCAGCAGGCGACAGAGGTCGCCATTCTCAGCGCCAACTACATCAGCGCGCGGCTCAAGGACCACTACCCGACGCTTTACGCGAGTGCCAACGGCCACGTCGCGCACGAATGCATTCTTGACCTGCGGCCGCTGAAGGAAACCAGCGGCGTCACGGCTGAGGATGTCGCCAAACGCCTGATGGACTACGGCTTTCACGCGCCGACCTTGAGCTTTCCAGTGCCGGGCACGCTGATGGTGGAGCCCACCGAGAGCGAAACCCTGGCCGAGCTGGACCGCTTCATCAACGCCATGATTGCCATCCGGGAAGAGATCCGCAAGGTCGAGGCAGGTGTCTGGCCACAGGACAACAACCCGCTCAAACACGCGCCGCACACCGCAGCCAGCTTGCTGGGCACAGACTGGGACAGGCCTTACCCGCGCGAAACCGGCGCCTTCCCCTTGGCCACGCTCAGGCAGGTCAAGTACTGGCCGCCGGTAGGCCGCGTCGACAACGTCTATGGCGACCGCAATCTGTTCTGCAGCTGCGTGCCGGTCAGCGAGTACACGGCCTGACGCGGCGCCGGCTGCCGCATGGATGCACAAACGCTGATCATCATCGCGGGCGCCGTCGTGGCCGGGTTTGTGCAGGGCCTGTCCGGCTTTGCCTTTGGCATGGTGTCCATGTCCTTCTGGGCCTGGACCATTGACCCGCGCCTGGCCGCGGCCATGGCGGTGTTCGACTCGCTGACCGGTCAGATCATCGCCGCCGTCACCGTGCGGCGTGGCTTTGATATCCACAAACTCGCGCCCTTTGTGCTCGGTGGCCTGCTGGGCCTGCCGCTGGGCCTGCTGCTGCTGCCCCGACTGGACGTGCTGATGTTCAAGGCCCTGCTGGGCAGCCTGCTGGTGGTCGCCTGCCCGGCCATGATGTTCGCTGCGCAGTTGCCGCGCATCACCCGCGGTGGGCGCATTGCCGACGCCTTCATTGGTGCGGGCGGCGGCTTTACGGGCGCTTTCGGCGGCTTCACCGGGGTCGTCCCGACGCTCTGGTGCACCCTGCGCGGCATGGACAAGGACAGCCAGCGCGCCATCATCCAGAACTTCAACCTCGCCCTGCTGGCCGTCACCTTTGCCAGCTACATCGCCACCGGCGTCGTCACCACCGCCACCCTGCCCTACTTCGCCATCGTTGCGCCAGCGATGCTGATTCCGTCGCTGCTGGGCGCGCGGCTCTACATCGGCATCAGCGAGGCAACTTTTCGCAGTGTGGTACTGGGGCTGCTGACAGTGACGGGGGCAGCCTTGCTCGTGGCGTCGGTGCCGGGCTTGTTGTGGCGCCTCGGTGAAGCGCTGGCATCGCGCTTTCTCCTCCGTTTGGGGGATAGCCAGGGGCGCAGTGCCGCCTAGAATGGCAGGGCCCTTGTTGGCATTTTCGCGGACAACAACACGCCCGAGCACAAACCTTCACCGCCTGCCGGAGCCACTCATGCGTCAAATCATCGCTCTTTTCGCTTGTTTCACTTTTTCCTGCGCGGCCCACTGTGCGCCACCGAGCGAAGCGTCGATCCACACCCTTCTTGCCGTCACCAAAACCGACACGGTCATGGACACTCTGTTTGTGAACATGGAGCAGTCCATGCGCCAGTCCATGATGGCGGCCATCCCAGGAGAAAAGCTTTCGGCGCAACAGATGCGCATTCTGGACGCGGCGCCTGCCAAGTTCATCCAGGTCATGCGCGAAGAAATGAACTGGCCCAGGATGCGCCCCATCTATATCCAGATTTACCAGGAAAGTTTCACACAGGAAGAGATAAACGGCCTGATTGCTTTCTACCAAAGCCCCGCAGGCGAGGCATTCGTCCGGAAGATGCCGGTGGTCATGGAAAAATCCATGAGCATCATGCAAGTACGCATGGCGCCCATGATGGAAAAAATGAAAGCTATCATGGCACAGTCCATCGCCGAGGCGAAGGCTGCCAAGTAGCCCCACCGATGCGGGCGTTTGCGGACCAGCAGTTGTAGCCGTCAGCGGGCACGTCTTCCATAAAAAAGGAAGGCCGGCAGTGTCACTTCATCAAATCCGCGGGGACTGCAAACAGCCCCTGCAACCACGCCATCGCCGCCCTCAATTCCTCCTGAACAATCTCGTGCGCGCTCGGATACTCGGCGTAAGTCAGTTCAAGCGGCAACTTCTTCACCAAACCCCGGATCACATGCGCCGCAGCCAGCGGAATCACGTTGTCGTGCGTGCCATGGCTGAGCCAGAGCTTTTTGCCTTGCAGATCCTCAGCCGGGGCCACCAGCGCGACAACCTGTTGCAGCAGGCGGCTGTGCATCACCATGGCGGCGTGCATCAAATACGGTTGAGTGAGCAGCAGCGACAGCGCCATGATGCCGCCCTGGCTGAAACCGCCGGCGACCACCCGCTCTGATGGAATGCCCAGGTGCTGCGCTGCGGCGGCAAGGGTTGCCGCAACGACGCCCCGGCTGGCGGCTTCCTGGGCCTCGTTGATGGTTCGCTCGCCCCGGGCATCGACGGTGAAGGCAAACCAGCCATAGGCTGCTGCTCCCATGGCGTACGGTGCGCGCAGGCTGAGCACATGAAAGTTCTCCGGCACATAAGGCGCGAGGCCGAACAGGTCTTTTTCGTTGCTGCCCACGCCGTGCATCAGCACCAACAACCAGGGCGCGGCAATCGACGGATCTGCAGGACGATGCAAAAACGAAAGAGGAAGGTCGGGCATGTCATGGGCTCCAGTCACGAAACCACAATTATCGGCACACAACATAGCTATTGTTTTGATAGCTACTTACGCCCGTACCACGAGGGCTGGAGCCTCAAAACATCATGAACTTCGGTGAAGCGGCCTATTCGCTGACTTTTCCGCGCGAACTCTTGATTTCGGATCGCTGGCTCTTGCCGGCCAGGCGCCGCTGCTTCGAGCCATAGGTCGGCTTGGTGGCGCGCCGTGCCTTTTGCGGCACCGACACGCTATCAATGACTTCCTGCAAGCGGGCCAGCGCGTCTGCGCGGTTCATCTCCTGGGTGCGGTGCTGCTGCGCTTTCAGCACAAACACACCTTCCTGCGTGATCCGGCTGTCGCTCAGGCACATCAGCCGTTCGCGAATCTGCTCGGGCAGCGAGGAGGCCATGATGTCAAAGCGCAAATGAATCGCGCTGGACACCTTGTTGACGTTCTGCCCGCCAGCGCCCTGTGCGCGTATCGCGCTGAACTCGACCTCGCGCTCGTCCACCGGGTATTTGGGCAAGGTGGACATGGCAAAATCCGCGCCGGTCAGCCCATGCCGGCCAGCGCGGCGATGGCCAGTGCATAACCCTGCACACCGAAACCCGCCATCACGCCCTTGGCGACCGGCGAGAGATAAGAGTGGTGGCGAAATGCCTCACGAGCATGCACATTGCTGATGTGCAGCTCGATCATGCTCACGCCCGAGCCCTTGACGGCGTCATGCAGCGCCACGCTGGTGTGGGTGTAGGCGCCGGCGTTGAACACCACGCCGGCCAGCGTGCCGTCCGCCTGGGCGCGCCCGGCTTCGTGGATGGCGTCGACCAGCACACCCTCATGGTTGCTCTGGCGGAAGTCCAGCGAAAAGCCGTGGGCCGCGCAGGCCTTTGCGCACAGGGCTTCCACATCAGCGAGCGTCTGAGCCCCATAAACCGCGGGCTCGCGTGTGCCAAGCAGGTTGAGGTTGGGACCATTGAGGACAAGGATTGTTTTCATGGACTCAGGCTTTCAGTGGGTGAGAAGGGATTATCCGGCATGCAGGTGGAGGTGGCAGCAGCCGCTGACCGGATCGCGCACAATCCTTGCATCCCATGCAAACCCGTCATTTCATCCAGTTGATTGCCCTGTCTGCCCTCTGGGGCGGCTCGTTTCCGCTGCTGCGCATCGCCAGCCCCGCGCTGGGCCCCTGGTTGCTGGCTGGCCTGCGTTGCGTGCTGGCGGCACTGGTGCTGGCGGTGCTGATGCGGGTACTGCGCCAGAAGTGGCCGGCGCGCGCCGCCTGGCCGAGGCTGGCGCTATTGAGCCTGCTGACGGTGGTCGCGCCCTTTGTGCTGTTCAATTGGGCCGCGCTGGTGATCCCGGCCGGTTATTCGGCGGTGCTAAACGCGACTGCGCCGCTGTTCGGCGTGTTGGCGGCCGCCGCTGCGGGTGAGGAAAGGCTCAGCGGCCGCCGCCTGCTGGGCTGCGCCATCGGTTTTGCCGGTGTGGCACTGCTGGTGCAACTGGGCCCGGTGGCCGTCAGCACGCCGGTGGTGCTGGCCGCACTGGCCTGCACCGGCGCCGCCGCTGCCTATGGCGTGGGCGCTATCCTGATGAAACGCGCGACACTTGAGCACGACGCCCTGCCCGCTTCAGCCGCAGTACATGTGGCGGCGGTTGCGCTGCTGCTGGTGCCGGCCGGCGTCAGCGTACCGACGGCGACCTTCAGCACCGGCGCGATGATCTCGGTGGCGGTGCTGGGCCTCTTCACCTCGGGCCTGATGTACTGGATCAGCATGCGCCTGATGCGCGAGATTCCGGCCAGCGCAGCCACCTCGGCCGCCTTCATGATCCCGCTTTTCGGTGTGGCCTGGGGCGGCCTGTTTTTGGGCGAGCCGGTCACCTGGGGCATGGCGCCGGGCTGCGTGCTGGTGCTGACCGCGACGGCATTGATCACCGGTTTCAACCCCTTCAAGACTGCCCGCAACTCTTGAATGCGGGCTATTCCGGGGCAGTCATTCGCTATAAAATCAGTAGCTGCTCTCGACCGTCCCATAAGGGCCACGAGCCTAAATTACTGTAAAACTCGGCTCCAGACCCGCTACAAGTCGTTGTGCCAGGCTGTTGAGCTCCGCCACCGCCAAACGCGTCATCTCCGACGACCAGTCGTCCTGGCTTTGACGCTGCGCCCGCAAAATAACCAGCTGGCTTTTATAGCGTGAGGCTTCAAGACGTCGAAACACCACGCGGCCAAACGGCAGCGTGGCAAACGATGCCGGCACAATCGCCACGCCCAGGCCGCAAGCCACCAGCGCCATGACATTGACGAACTGGCCCGCTTCGTGGCGAATGTCGGGCGTGAACCCGGCTTCCAGGCACAGGGCGGCGGTGCGGTCAAAGTAGTCGGCCTCCTGGTAACGCGAAAAACTCACGAAGTGTTCATGAGCGGCCAGCTTCAGCGCGAGCGGCCCGCGGCTTGCGCCCAAGGCGTTGCCCTCGGGCACGACCAGGCAATAGGGGTCGTCGATGGCGGCCACCGTTTCCGCCGGCGTGTTGCCTTCGCCGGGGCGGGCAAAACCGAGGTCGATTTCGTCATTGTGCAGGGCCAGCAGTTGCCGCGAAGTGATCATCTCGCGCGCTTCGATGTTGGCGGCCAGACCTGAGTCGCGCACCCGCTGCAGCAGTCCCGGCAGCACGGAATGCGTCGTGGAAGGAACCAGCCCCAGGCGAAGGGTGGCCCGCTGGCCTGACTGCCGCTCGCGCGCCCGAACCGTAGCTTGCTGGGCACGCGACAGAATCGCCTTCGCGTCGGCCAGAAAAGACTCGCCCGCCTGCGTGAGCCGCACACCCCGAGGCAAGCGCACAAACAGGCTGACGCCCAGTTCCTCTTCCAGCTGGCGGATCTGCGCCGACAGTGCAGGCTGCGCGATGAACAGTTTTTCAGCAGCACGGCTGACGCTGCCCTGTTCGGCCACGCCGACGAAATAACGCAAATGCCGCAGTTCCATGACTCGCCCTCCTTGACCTGGTTGCCATAGTTTTCAAGTATGCTTCAAATACAAACTCGGTCTTTGACGTATGAGTCACAGCATTCGACACTCGGTCATCTTCTCCACCGGCGTGACCCCTGATGCAATCCCTTCGCAAACTTCAACCAGGCCCCGGCCTGCAGCTCCAGGATATTGCGCGCCCGCCGCCGCCCGGCCCGGGCGAGGTTCTGCTGAAGGTTCGGTCCGCCGGCGTCTGCGGCACCGACCTTCACATTGATGAATGGACAACCAGCTACCACTTTGTAGCGGCCGCGCTGCCGGTCACCGTGGGCCACGAGTTCAGCGGCGAGGTTGCCGCCCTGGGCGAAGGGGTTGACGGCTTGGCGCTGCAGCAGCTGGTGGCGGTACGGCCCTCGGTGGTGTGCGGCAGTTGCGAAGCCTGCCTGGCGGGCCAGCCCGACGCCTGCGTCACGCGGCGCGGCATCGGCGTCACGCGCGACGGCGGCTTTGCTTCCTGGGTAAACGTGCCGGCGCGCAACTGCGTGCCCATACCCGCGGGCGTGGACGCTGAAGTGGCCGCCCTCACCGAGCCGCTGACCGTGAGCCACGAAGCCGTGCGCACCGGCGGTGTTCGGGCGGGCGATCGCGTGCTAGTGCTCGGCCCCGGCAACATCGGCCAGGGTATTGCCCTGTTCGCGCGCGCTGCCGGTGCGCGCGAGGTGGTGGTGGCCGGCCATGGCGATACCGCACGGCTGACCGTGCTGAAAAAAATGGGCTTCAACACCCTGGTTGATTTTGCGGGTCTGGGCATGGAACAAGGTCTGGCGCCTTATCTGGAGGAAGGCAAGTTTGATGTGGTGATCGAAGCCACCGGCGCTGCCGCCGTGATCGGCCCCGCGCTGCGGGCTCTCAAAACCCACGGCGTTCTGGTCATCACCGGCATCCACGCGGCGCCGGTGCCGATTGACCTGACGGCGCTGGTTCGCCAGCACCAGCAAATCCGCGGCTCCTACCGCGCGCCGGAACAGGCCTGGTCCGAGGTGGTGGAATTCATGCGCCACCACCAGGAAACCCTGCGCCACATGATCACGCACCGCCTGCCGCTGGCACAGGCGTACGAAGGCTTTGCGCTGGCACGCAGCAAGGTCGCCACCAAGGTTCTGGTGCAGCCCGAGCCTGAAGGCGCTGCATGACACACCCCGGCGCACAGGCCTTTCTGGCTTTGTGGAACAGCATCAGCAGCAAGCAGTTGCTGCCGGAGTACGACGCCTGGCACACGCTGGAGCACGTACCCGAGCGCGTGGGCCTGCCGGGCTTCATCGAAGCGCGGCGCTACCGCTCGCATGATGCTGACGGACCACCGGGGCAAGCGCCCCGCTACTTCACCTGCTACTGGCTGGCGTCCACCGCGGCCCTGGCCAGCGCGCAGTACCGTGAGGTGTTCACCCACCCCACGCCCTGGTCGGCCCGCATGCGCACCGAGCTGCGCGACTTTGTGCGGCTGCCTTGCACGCTGTCAGGCAGCTGCGGCCAATCGACCGCAACTCAGCTGGCCACCGTGCATCTGCGCAGCGATTCCGCACGCTTCTCCGCGCAGGCTGCTTCTGTGCTGGAGGGCCTGGTGAATCGGGGCCACATTGTCTGCGCTCAATGGGGAACTGTCGAGGCTTCTGATGGTTTTCCGATTGCCAACCGTGCGGATGCAGCCGCGGCCACCAGCCCCGGCACAGACTTCGTCGTGATGCTGCAGGGCCTGGAACGTGGCGCCCTGCAGGCCCGCACACACGAGCTGCTGCAAACGCTTGCGCACGTCGCCGCGCCGGTGTCGGTACCCGCCTTTTTCGAGCTGCAAAGCCAGGTCCGACAGGACGAGCTGGCCAGCCCCCTGAGCACGCGCCAACCGGCACGCCCGCATCTGTTTCAATCATTCAAAACACCAGGAGACAAACCATGACCAACCGCGTAAAACCTGCCTTCATCACCCGCACCGGACTGACCCTGATGAGCCTTGCGCTGCTGCCACTGGCAGCCATTGCGCAAGCACCTGCTGCGTGGCCCAGCAAGTCGGTGCGTATCGTCGTGGGCTACCCGGCCGGCTCGTCACCCGACGTGCAGGCGCGCCTGCTGGCCGAGCCGCTGTCCAAAGCCTTGGGGCAGTCCGTCATTGTGGAAAACAAGCCCGGTGCAGGCGGCAACATCGGCGCCGATCTCACGGCCAAGGCTGAAGACGGCCACACCATCGGCGTCATCGGCAACGGCCCGCTGACCAGCGCCAAATTTCTCTATGCCAAGCTACCCTACGACCCGCTGAAAGACCTGGCGCCCATCGCCCTCATAGGCGCGGCCCCGCTGGTCTGGGTCGCTCCCAAAGCGATGGTCACGGGTTCAGCGGCGGACTTCATCAAGCAGGCCCGCGCCAGCGGCGACAAGCTCGCCTACGGCTCCATCGGTGCCGGCTCGGGCGGCCACCTGGCGATGGAACTGGTCAAGGAAGAGCTGGGACTCCAGCCCCTGCATGTGCCCTTCAGTGGCGGCCCGCCCATCCTCAATGCCATGATGGGCGGACAAGTGCACATGACGCTGCTGCCGGGATCAACCGTCATGCCGCTGGTACAAGCAGGCAAGCTCGCCGCGGTGGCGGTGACTTCGGCCAGGCGCAGCCCGCTGGCGCCTGATCTGCCCTCGATGCAGGAGATCGGTGCAAAAACCACCAACATCGAAGTCTGGAACGCGGTCATGGCTCCTTCCGGCATGCCGGCGGCTCATCGGGCGCGCCTGAGCAGCGAACTCGGCAAAATTCTCGGCTCGCGTGAGATGCGGCAAAAGCTTTTTCTTCTGGGCTGGAAAGCTGAAGACAACTCCCCTGCCGCACTGGCGCAGAGAATGAAAAGTGACACGGCCATCTATGGCGAGTTGATTGCAAAAAAGGCGATCAAGCTCGATTAAGCACCACGCCCGCGAGCGATTCGCTATTATTTCTGTAGCTGCTGGTGCCCGTCAATAAAGGGCTGCACGCCTAAAAGGCTTAAAAACTTTTGATTTTTTAGGAAGCGGCAGCTTCGAGACTGCGCTGCAGCCGCCAAGCCACAAAGGCGCAAGCCGTGGCCATCAGGCTGACCACGGTGCAGGCCCAGTACACGCTGACCAGGCCAAAAGCCGAACTCAACAGCCCACCCGCGAGTCCGCCCAGCACGCCCGGCATGCCATAAGCCACCACCACGTAGAGCGCCTGCCCCCGGCCGCGCAGACGCCCGGGGAAATGGTGCGACAGCAAGGCGATGCACACCGTGTGGTGGGTCGCAAAGGTCAGCGCATGCAGCATCTGCGCAAACACCAGCACCGCCAGCACGCCGGCATAGGTGGCGGTCAGCCCCATGCGCAAGGTCGTGGCGGCAGCGCAGATCACCAGCCAGCCGGTCAGGCTGAATTTGGGCAGCCAGCGGCCCTGGGTGTAGAACCAGCCTATCTCGACCACCACCGAAACCGCCCACAAGATGCCGATCATGGCCTTGCTGTAGCCAATGCTGTCGAGGTACAGCGAGAAAAACACATAGATGCCGATATGCGCCAGCACATGGAAAAACGCCGCCGCAAAAAACCATTGCACTGGGCGCAGGCGCAATATCGGCAGCACCGGCACTTTCTCTTCATGCGGGTTGACGGCCTCTTTCAGATTGGGCAGACACCAGACGCTGACCGTCACCGCCAGCAGCGACAGAAATGTCCAGGCCGGGAAGTGCCTCATGCCGAACCACTCGAACCAGGCGCCCGCCGCAAACACCGTCACCAGAAAACCCAGCGAACCCCAGAGACGCACCCGCCCATAGCGCCGCGCATCGAAGGCGCCGCCCTGGCTGATCAGGTGCGCCATGGCCGCCTCACTCATGGGCATCATGGCGCTGGTGTGGGTAAACATCACCAGCAGCACCGCCGTCAGCCACCAGATGCCGAAGCGTGAATCGAAGTCCAGCCACAGGCCACAGGAGCTGATCAACGCCACGGTCGCGCCGTAACGCAGCAGCTTGACACGCTCTCCGGTGTGGTCACTGAGCGCACCCCAACCATAGGGCGCAAACAGCCGTGTCGCTGCCTGCACCGAGGTCAGCAGGCTGATCGCCAGGATGCTGAAGCCCAGCTCCTTGAGCCACAGCGGCAGGTAGGGATTGAAAAACCCGATGTGGGCGAAGTAGCTGGCCGACAGCGCCGCAAACGGCACCAGCTGGCGGCGCCGTGTGGCGGCTTCGGGCATGGTCAGCGCCGGCTTAGGCTGCGCCGTTGATGGCCCGCATCGGTGACACCACATCGCCGCACTGCGCGCGGTGCCGCAGGGCGTGGTCCATCACTACCAGCGCCAACAGGGCTTCGGCAATCGGCGTCGCGCGTATGCCGACGCAGGGGTCGTGCCGGCCCTTGGTGATCACGGACGTCGGCTGGCCGGCCATGTCGATCGATTCGCGCGGCGTCAGGATGGAGCTGGTCGGCTTGATGGCGATGGAGACTTCCAGGTCCTGCCCGGTGCTGATGCCGCCCAGCACACCGCCAGCGTTGTTCGACTTGAAGCCTTCGGGCGACAGCGCATCGCCATGCGTGCTGCCGCGTTGCGTGACACTCGCAAACCCGGCGCCGATTTCCACACCCTTGACCGCGTTCAGACCCATCATGACAAAGGCGATGTCGGCGTCCAGCTTGTCGAACAGCGGCTCGCCCAAACCCACCGGCATGCCACTCGCCGTCACGCGGATGCGCGCGCCGCAGGAGTCGCCGCCCTTGCGCAGCTCATCCATGTAGGCTTCGAGCTTTGAGACATTGGCCACCGGGGCGAAGAAGGGATTGTTCGGAACATGCTCCCAGGATTCGAAAGCAATCGGCAGGTCTCCGACTTGCGTCATGCAGCCGCGAAACGTTGTGCCATATTTTTCCTTGAGCCACTTGCGCGCTACTGCACCGGCCGCCACGGTGGGCGCCGTCAGCCGCGCCGAAGAACGTCCGCCACCACGCGGGTCGCGGATGCCGTACTTCTGCAAATAGCTGTAGTCGGCATGGCCGGGCCGGAAGGTGTTGAGGATGTCACCATAGTCCTTGCTGCGCTGGTCGGTGTTTTTGATCAGCAGGCAGATCGGCGTGCCGGTGGTTTTGCCCTCATACACGCCCGACAGGATCTCCACCGCATCCGGCTCGTTGCGCTGCGTGACGAACTTGCTGGTGCCAGGACGGCGCCGGTCCAGCTCGACCTGAATGTCCGCTTCGTTCAGGGCCATGCCCGGCGGGCAGCCGTCAATCACACAGCCAATGGCCGGGCCGTGGGATTCACCGAAGTTAGTGACTGCGAATAAGGTGCCGAAGGTGTTGCCGCTCATGGGGGAGATTATCCCAGATGGTTTCAGAGTGGAAACGCGGCCGCGGGCCGGGACGGGATGCTTCCCCTATCGCAGGATCGGGCTCCCACAGTCAACCGCCCTGCAGCGGCAACGCAAAGTGAAACACCGCGCCCTCACCCACCTTGCCCTCCGCCCAGAGACGCCCGCCATGCCGCATGATCACGCGGCGCACCGTGGCCAGGCCGACGCCCGTGCCTGCAAACTCCTCGTCGCCGTGCAGTCGCTCGAACACCTCAAAGAGCTTGTCGTAGTAAGCCATGTCGAAGCCGGCGCCGTTGTCGCGGACCGAATAAATCGCTTCTGCATCTTCCACGCGGCCGCTGATCTCGATCAGCGGGCTGGCGACCCGACTGCTGTACTTGAACGCGTTCGAGAGCAGGTTGATCCATACCTGACGCAGCAGCGCCGGGTCAGCTTGCGCATCCGGCAAGGGGCCGAGCGCGATGGCAGGCTGCGGGGTGTCCGGGCCTGAGCCGGGCATCTCGGCGGCCACCTGCGCGACCAGTGCGTTCATGTCGACCCGGGTTTTGGCGACCTCCTGCAGGGTCAGCCGTGAAAACGTCAGCAGGTCCTCGATCAGCCCGGTCATGCTTGTCACTCGGGCACGGATGACAGACAGGTAGTGCAAGCCTTTTTCATCCAGTCGATCAGCGTAATTTTTCTCCAGCAGACCGGCATAGCCGGCAATAACGCTGAGCGGTGAGCGCAGATCGTGTGAGGCCGCCGAGGTAAAACTCTCCAGGCTTTTGTTGGTGGTTTCCAGGTCATCGACGCGGATTTTCAGCGCGGCATGCAGCGTGGCAACCATTTTTTCAAGGTCTCTCCTGACGGTAATGTCTTCTGAGATGCCCAACACGTGCGTGGGCTCTGCGCCGTCGCCAAAAACCGGCACCTTGCAGGTGTGCAGCAAGCGCGGACCATTGGCCCCCGACAAAAGCCGGTCTTCCGGGATGTCTTCGAGAAGGCCGCTTGCCAGAACCCGCCGGTCCTGCGCGGCAAAGTTGTCGGCTTCTTCTTTCGAAAAAATGTCGTGCACGCATTTGCCAATTATTTCCTCACGCGGCCTGCCCACCATGTCTTCTTCGGCGCGATTGACACGCACGTACCTGAAGTGGGTCGCGTCTTTGATGTAAACGGCCGCAGGAATGTGCTCGATCATGGAGTCCAGGAAGCGGTTGGACTTCAGCACTTCCGCCGTGCGCTCCCTGAGCAGCTCCCGGCTTTCGGTCAATTCATCGTTGCGTTGCATGGCCGCGTCGTAGGTGGACATCAGCAGATTGAGGATCTGGGTGCGGCTGGCGGTGATGTGGTGGCGCTCACCATGGAAGAAGATTTCCGCCGGTGCGCTCGCCTCCGGCGCCTGGTCGATGTCACGGGTGCTCAGCGCGTGCTCCACCCGCGCCAGCATGTGGCTTCTTTCATAGGGTTTGATGACGAAGCTGTCGGCCCCACACTGCAGACCCAGCAGCACCTCATTGGGGTCCACCAGACTGGTCACGAGGATTACCGGAATCTGGCGCAGCGCCGGGTCGACCTTGATCTGGCGACACAGTTCGTAGCCGCTCATTTCGGGAATTTTTACCCCGCTGACGACCAGAGCAGGCAGCAGGCTGGTGGTCATTTCCAGTGCGGATCTCCCGTTGTCGGCGATGCTGACCCGGTAGCCCTCCTCCTCGAGGATGTGGCACAACATCTGGGCCTGCGCCAGGATGTTCTCGACGACCAGGACGTGTCTTGGCGAGGTGTTGCCGGATCCATCAGCAGGCATTTTTTCTCCCCGTAGTACCAACTCTGAGCTGCACGCAATATATGCACCAAATATTACTTGCTCTGCGATATTTGTCTATCAAGGCCCTGTTTTTCCCTTCGATCGGCCATTCATTCACGGGGTCCAAGGTCATGAGGGAGATGGCCCGTCAATATGAGCCCCCGCAGCGCCAATGATTCAGGGCTTTTGGAGCCGTGTTTCTCTGCAGGGTTCTTGTCATCGCCGAAACAAGTCACGCAAAACGGAGACCAGTTGCATACTGGTCGGCGGGGTAAAACCTTGCGGCGACTTCATCGACTTTGATCGTCTGCCGGGTCCCGCCGTGCAGCCGGACAGACACTCAAGATAGCGATCACCCGGTTCCGCGCCACCCGGCAAACAGGGCATTCAGCACGGCGAATCTGCTTCAGAGCTTGGTATCTTGCGTCTCGTCTTCTTCAGAAGGCCAGTCGCGGATATAGGCCTTGAGCATACGGTTCTCGAAGTTCTGGCCGTCGACCACGGCCTTGGCCACGTCGTAAAACGAGATCACGCCTTCGAGCACCTTTTTGTTGAGCACCGGCATGTAGCGCGCATGGCGGCCCAGCATCATGCGGCGGACTTCGTCGATTTCGGTCTCGGGGGTACAGGTCAGCGGCGCGTCGTCCATGGCGGTACGGACCAGGGTGGCGCCGATTTCTCCGCCATTTTTGACGATGCACAGAATCACTTCACGGAAGGTCAGCATGCCGACCAGATCGCCGTGGTCCATCACGACCAGCGAGCCGATGTCTTTCTCGGCCATGATCTCCGCAGCCTTGGCCAGCGGTTCGTCGGACTTGACGGTGTACAGGGTGTTGCCTTTGACGCGCAGGATATCAAGGACTTTCATGGGGCGCTCCTCTGGTGTTTTTCTCTGCAGTCTGCAGGTTTCCCCCCGGTGCCGCCCGGGGACAATTCAGTTCAAATATAGCCCACAATGCCCGGGCAAGCCATCGTGATTTGTTTCAGGGTGCTTGCCGCTTCCTCTTTTTGAGCGGGCAGCTTCCCACCCACGACTACTGGAGACCCCATGTCTGGCTACTCTGACCCGGGCTTTGACACGCTGGCTTTGCACGCCGGCGCTGCGCCCGACCCGGCCACCGGTGCACGCGCCGTGCCCATCCACCTGACCACGTCTTTTGTTTTCGAGTCCAGCGACCATGCGGCCAGCCTGTTCAACCTGGAGCGCGCGGGTCACGTTTACTCGCGCATCAGCAACCCGACCAACGCGGTGCTGGAGCAGCGGGTGGCTGCACTCGAAGGCGGCATCGGGTCCATCGCCACCGCCAGCGGCCAGGCGGCGCTGCATTTGTCGATTGCCACGCTGATGGGCGCTGGGTCCCACATCGTGGCCTCTACTGCGCTCTACGGCGGCTCGCAGAACCTGCTGCATTACACGATGCGGCGCTTCGGGATTGAGACCACCTTCGTCAAACCCGGCGACATCGACGGCTGGCGGGCGGCGGTCCGGCCCGAGACCAAGCTGTTTTTTGGCGAAACCGTCGGCAACCCGGGGCTGGATGTGCTGGACATGCCGACTGTCTCGGCCATCGCGCATGAGGCCGGGGTGCCGCTGCTGGTGGACTCGACCCTGACCTCGCCATGGCTGATCAAGCCCTTCGAACACGGCGCCGACCTCGTGCATCACTCTGCGACCAAGTTCCTGAGCGGCCACGGCACCGTGATAGGCGGCATTGTGGTTGACGGCGGCAGCTTCGACTGGGACGGCCCCAGGTCAGCAGGCAAGTTTGCCGAGCTGAACCAGGCTTACGATGGCTTTCACAACATGGTCTTCACCGAGGAAAGCACGATCGGGGCCTTTTTGTTGCGCGCGCGCCGCGAAGGCCTGCGCGACTTCGGCGCCTGCATGAGCCCGCACACGGCCTGGTTGATCCTGCAGGGCATCGAAACCCTGCCGCTGCGCATGGCACGGCACATGTCCAATACCGAGAAAGTCGTGGCTTTTCTCGCCAGCCACCCGCTGGTCTCGCGCGTCGGCCACCCGATGCTCGAATCGCACCCCAGCCATGCACTCGCGAAGAAACTGCTGCCACGCGGCGCAGGCTCGGTGTTCAGCTTCGACATCAAGGGAAATCGCGAGCAGGGCAAGGCATTTATCGAAGCGCTCAAAGTCTTCAGCCACCTGGCCAATGTGGGCGACTGCCGCAGCCTGGTGATTCACCCTGCCAGCACCACCCACTTCCGCATGAGCGACGAAGCGCTGGCGGCCGGCGGCATCAGTCAGGGCACGATTCGGTTGAGCATCGGGCTCGAAGACCCGGACGACCTGATTGACGACTTGAAACGTGCGCTCAAAGCTGCGGAGAAGCTATGACCCCCCACGTTCATCACTTCGTGTATTCACTGCCCCCTCGAGGGGGTGCATGTCGCCCTAGAGGCGGCTCGTCGGGAGACATGGCATGATCCTCACCGTCAACGGCCACACTACCTACTGCTACACCGGCGGCAAGCCATTCGATGCTGCCAAACCGACTGTGGTCTTCATCCACGGCGTGATCAACGACCACAGCGTCTGGATATTGCA
Organism: Polaromonas sp.; assembly: GCF_013817205.1. Taxonomy (GTDB): domain Bacteria; phylum Pseudomonadota; class Gammaproteobacteria; order Burkholderiales; family Burkholderiaceae_C; genus Polaromonas. The sequence continues at coordinate 13,299 of NZ_JACDDD010000006.1, read as the reverse complement.
AAGCCGCTACTTGGCCCACCATGGCTGGAACGTGCTGGCTGTGGATTTGCCCGGCCACTGCCGGAGCGAAGGCGAAGCGCCGTCCAGCGTCGAGGAAGGCGCGGATTTTGTCGCCGCCCTGCTCGATGCAGCCGGGGTGCAGCGCGCGGCGCTGGTCGGCCATAGCTGGGGCTCGCTGATTGCGCTGGAGGCAGCCGCGCAACTGAAAGAGCGCATCAACCACCTGGTTCTGGTCGGCACGGCCTTCCCCATGAAGGTGTCTGCCGCGCTGCTGGACGCCGCGCTGAACCAGCCGATGAAGGCGCTGGCGATGGTCAACATCTTCTCGCGCAGCACGCTGGCGCCGCCGCCCTCGGCTCTCGGCCCGGGCACCTGGGTGCATGGCGCCAGCATGGCGCTGGGCCGGCGCGTGATCGCCAGCAACACCCAAGTCAATGTGTTCCACCGCGGTTTCAAGGCCTGCGACAGCTACGCCAACGGCGACACCGCCATCACGCAGATCACCTGCCCGGTTCTTTTCCTCCTCGGGGCGCAGGACCAGATGACGCAGGCCAGGGCCGCGCAGCTGCTGATTGACAAGGCCAAAGCCAGTGGCAAAACCGTGAAGCTGGTCAAGGTGCCGGTCGGGCACCACCAGATGACCGAGTCGCCGGAAGAAACACTGTTCGCGATGCGCGACTTCCTGCAGGCGTGAGCGGCCGGCTCGGACCGGCGGGCCTGTTATTTCTCGACGATTTTTTGCGTGACGGGCAGGCCCGTAGCCCTGTCCTCGATCCAGATAGAAGACACGCCCTTCTGCAAGACGCCCTTCACAAGATATTTGCCCCCGGGTTCGGGCTTGAAATCCACGACGCCCGATACCGAGAAGGACGTGCCCCGAATGTCGCCCACAATGGCCCGCATATTGTCGATGTGAATGTGTGAGCCTACAAGCTTGACCTTCTGGGGGGCGGCAAGGACAAGCCGGGAAACCGCCCGCGTGGTCAGCGAGGTTCTCCATCCGGACCTTTCGGGGCCCGACGCGCGAAAACTGCTGTGAATCTCGCGGCCATCCAACTCCGTGATCGCAAAGATTTCGGATTTCATTCCATCGCCGGGACGCACGGAGTCAGCCACCTCGGCAACCGCGCCTGTATACCCTTCAGGTACTGGCTGATACATCGCGCAACCCTGCAAAACAAGCGCAACAAACAGGCCGCCTGTAATTTTCAATGTTCTATTCATCTTTCCCTCGTTGTTGTTTCGTGAACGTGGCTTGGCGCCACCGCGCTGACTATAAGTGCAACAACGCCGGCCCCGTCAGCCATGTCAGCCATGTCAGCCATGTCAGCCATGTCAGCCATGTCAGCCATGTCAGCCATGTCAGCCATGTCAGCCCCGTCAGCCCCGTCAGCCCCGTCAGCCCCGTCAGCCCCGTCAGAATTCACGGATGCCCTATGCCGCGTCAAGTCCTTCCCCTTTTTCAATCACACCCGCCATGAGCGCTGCGCGCGCACGCGACATCGCCGGCACGCTCGACCTGCGCGCCCTGCCCGCTGACTTCTACGCCAATCCCTACCCGGTCTATGCCTGGCTGCGTGAAAATGAACCGATGCGGCAGATGCCCGATGGCTCGTACTTTCTGACACGTTACGCCGACATCGTGGCGGTGTACCGCGACGCGCAGACCTTCAGCTCGGACAAAAAGGTGGAGTTCACGCCGAAGTACGGCGAGGGCGCGCCGCTGCTGGAGCATCACACCACCAGCTTGGTGTTCAACGACCCGCCACTGCACACGCGCGTGCGCAAGCTCATCATGGGCGCGCTGACGCGCCGTGCGATTGCCGATATGGAGCCCGGCCTTGTCACCCTGGTGGACGGGCTGCTGGATGCCATCGATGCCAAAGGCGGCGGCGATCTGATCGAGGACTTCGCCTCGGCCATCCCGGTCGAGATCATCGGCAACCTGCTGGGCGTGCCACATGCCGAGCGCGGCCCCTTGCGCGACTGGTCGCTGGCCATCCTGGGCGCGCTCGAACCGAAGCTCACACCCGAACAGGAAGCACTGGGGAACCGCAGTGTCAACGAATTCACGGCGTATCTGAAGACGCTCGTCGCGGAGCGCCGGAAACACCCAGGCGATCCTGAACATGATGTGCTCACGCGGCTGATTCAGGGCGAAAACAACAAGTCGCCCGAGGGGCTGGTCGCCGGCGAAAAACTCAGCGAAACCGAACTCCTGCAAAACTGCGTCTTCATCCTCAACGCCGGGCATGAAACCACCACCAACCTGATCGGGAATGCGCTGGTGGCGCTGCAGGAGTGGCCGGATGCGAAGGTCCAGCTGCTATCAAAATTGCAGCTATCGGCGCAGGCGGGACAAGGGCCAGAGGCCGATTTGACTACTGAAATCGACGAGTTCCTGCGGTTTGAGTCCTCCAACCAGCTCAGCAACCGCCGTGCCGTCAAGGCCTGCACGGTCGGCGGCGTGGACCTGCCCGAAGGCACGCTGCTGACGCTGTGCATAGGCGCGGCCAACCGGGACCCGGCGCAGTTTGCGCACCCCGAGCAACTGGACCTGACGCGTGAGAACAACCGCCACCTGGCCTTCGGTTTCGGCATCCACCAGTGCGCGGGCCTGAGCCTGGCACGGCTTGAAGGTCGCATCGCCGTCGGGCATTTTTTGCGGCGTTTTCCGGGTTACGCGCTGAGCGAGGCGCCGACGCGCGGCGGCCGGGCTCGCTTTCGCGGCTTTCTGAAGGCTCCGTTTTCCGCTACTTGATGCCTGATAGCCGCTGTGGCTATCATGGTGAATCATCCGGAGACAAGTCATGAACGCAGCCAGCCCCGCAGCGCCAGCCACGCCCGTCGACGCCAAAGCATTCCGAAGCTTCGCAGAGTTCTACCCCTTCTACCTGACCGAACACAGCGACCGAACCTGCCGTCGCCTGCACTTCGCAGGCTCCAGCCTGTCGCTACTCTGTCTGGCGACGGCGGTGGTCACGCGCAACCCCTGGTGGTTGCTGGCGGGGCTGCTGTGCGGCTACGGTTTTGCGTGGGTCGGCCATTTCGCCTTTGAGCAAAACAGGCCCGCCTCCTTCAAGCGCCCGCTTTACAGTTTCATGGGCGACTGGGTCATGTACAAGGACATCTGGACCGGCAAGGTGAAGATCTGAGGGCGGCCTTCCTCCCCGCGCGACCCAGCCAGGCACGCAAGCGGTGCGACGCCTATGCTATCAATTTCATAACACGTCACGCAGGCGCAGCAAGGGGAAGCGGCCGTTTTCCCATAAATTTTCCATGGTCGGATCGCGGCTCAGCAGCAACTTCGCCATCAGCGGCTCCAGCGGTGTGGTCCCCGGGTCGGCCAGAAGCAGGTAGCGCGACTCCTTCTCGTCCTCGGGGTCGGTCAGCTGGCCTATCCAGTCCAGCGACATCAGGGTCTCCAGCACGGGTTCGAGTTGCAGCACGTCCACCTGCAGCGCCTTCGCGAGTTCCGAGCCTTCCAGCCCGATGCGGGTGGTGCTGCGCGCCTGGTGCAATTGTTGCAGCAACTCGACAGCCAGCTGGAACTGCCAGCCGTGCGCACTGCCACGGCGCGCCACACCGGCCAGCAGGCTGGGCAGGTAGGCGGCAATCACCGCGCCCAGCAGCACAATGACCCAGGCCACATAAATCCAGACCAGCAAAATCGGCAAGGTGGCGAAAGCGCCGTACACCAGCGAATAGGTCGGCACGCTGCTCAGATACAGGCTCAACAGCTTTTTGGCAAGCTCGATGCCGGCCGCGACAAACAGCCCGCCGGCCCAGGCATGGGCCCAGCGCACATAGGTGTTGGGCACGTAGCGATAGAGCGCCGCCATGGCTCCGGCCAGCAGGAAGAACTGCAATACGTCCAGCAACATACGCAACCCACCTGGCATCGCCCCCACCACGCCACGCGAACCGGAAAACACAGATGAGGTGACGGCCAGGCTGGCGCCCAGCACCAGCGGGCCCAGGGTGATGGCGGCCCAGTAAATCAGTACGCGCTGGGTCAGCGGGCGTGGTTTCTTGACGCGCCAGATGCCGTTGAGCGTGCGGTCTATCGTCAGGATCAGCGCAATCGCGGTCACCAGCAGCACCGCCAGGCCGGCCGCCCCCAGCTTGCTAGCCTGGGACGAAAACTGCGTCAGGTAACCGAGCACCTGGCGCGAGATGTTGTCCGGGATCAGGCTGTTGACTAGCCAGAGCTGCAGCACGCCCTGCAGCTTGGAGAACATGGGAAACGCCGTGAAAATCGCCAGCGCCACCGTAAAAAATGGCACCAACGCAATGCTGGTGGTAAAGGTCAGGCTGCTGGCCGTCAGGCCCATGTGGTCGTCACGAAAACGCTGGCGCAGGGTCCAGGCCGTGTCGCGCCACGGAAAGTGCGAGAGGTCCGTCAATAACTGCTGCAAAGGCTGCTGAAATGGCATCCCCGGTATCATGCCATCGACCCCGCGCATATGAAGACCTCTCCCTCATGAACAAAACCTTGCAAATCGACGCCACCCGCTGGCTGGCCCTGGGCAGCCTCGGCGGCCTGATCGTGCTTGGCCTGGCCTGGGAGCTGTGGCTGGCGCCGATTCGTCCAGGTGGCTCATTGCTGGCGCTCAAGGTACTGCCCCTGTGTATCCCACTGGCCGGCCTGTTGAAGAACCGGATGTACACCTACCGCTGGCTCAGCCTGATGGTCTGGCTGTACTTCACCGAAGGCGCGGTGCGCGCCTGGAGCGACAAGCCCCCCGGCAACTACCTGGCGATGATCGAGGTCTTGCTGTGCCTGCTGCTCTTCATCGCCTGCGCGCTGCATGTGCGCATACGACTGAAAAACGCCCAAAACCCGACCCTCCCAGAACCGAAAGCCCAGATACCGTGAGCACAAACAACGAACTGATTGAGTCGCTGCGCCAGATCGTCGGCGCGTCCAACGTGCTGACCGAGGGCGATCTGACCGCCTGGGTGCAGGACTGGCGTCGGCGCGAAACCGGCAAGGCGCTGGCTGTGGTGCGTCCCAGCTCGACCACAGAAGTCGCCGCTGTGGTCAAGGCCTGCGCTGCCGCGCGCGTGAGCATGGTGCCGCAGGGCGGCAACACCGGCATGGTGGTCGGATCAACGCCCGATGCCAGCGGCACGCAGGTGGTGCTGAGCCTGACCCGCATGAACAAAGTCCGCAGTCTCGATGCCGGCAACCTGACCATCACGGTGGACGCCGGTTGTGTGCTGCAAAACCTGCAGGAAGCCTGCGAGAAAGCCGGCTTTTTATTCCCGCTGAGCCTGGCTTCGGAAGGCAGTTGCACCATAGGCGGCAACCTCGGCACCAATGCCGGCGGCACGCAGGTCGTGCGTTACGGCAACACGCGTGAACTGTGCCTGGGCCTGGAAGTCGTCAACGCGCAGGGCGAGATCTGGGACGGCCTGACCGGCCTGCGCAAGGACAACACCGGCTACGACCTGCGCCACCTGTTCATCGGCAGCGAAGGCACCCTGGGCGTGATTACCGGCGCGACCATGAAGCTCTATCCCCTGCCCAAGAGCCAGCTCACCGCCTTTGCGGCTGTGCCCTCGCTCGAAGCCGCAGTGCAGTTGCTCGGGCTGGCGCATGAACATCTTGGTTCTGGCCTGACCGGTTTTGAAGTGATGGGCCAGTTCCCGCTGAGCCTGGTGGCCAAACATTTCCCGCAGCAACGGGTGCCCTTCTGGCAGGAGTCGGAATGGTGTGTGGTGCTGGAGAACTCCGACAATGAGTCCGAGGAACATGCACGTGCCTGTTTCGAGCGCCTGTTGGAAGCTGCCATGGAGGCCGGCTGCGTGGCCGATGCAGTGGTTGCCGAAAGCATGGCGCAAGCCCACGCGCTGTGGCACATCCGCGAGAGCATTCCGCTGGCGCAGGCCGAAGAGGGCCTGAACATCAAGCACGATATTTCGATTAATGTCTCGCGCATCCCCGAATTCGTGGCGGAGACCAATGCTCTGCTGTTGCAGCGTTTTCCCGGCGCGCGCCTGGTGGTGTATGGGCACCTCGGCGATGGCAACCTGCACTACAACGTGCAAGCGCCCGAGAACGAAGATCAGGCGCGTTTCCTGAACGAGCAGGAAGCACCCATGAATGCGCTGGTCTATGAGGTGGTGGACCGTTACCGCGGTTCGATCTCAGCCGAACACGGCGTCGGCAGCCTCAAGGTCGACTCCCTGCCCAAGCACAAATCGCCGGTGGCGCTTGGAATGATGCGCGCCATCAAGCAGGCGCTGGACCCCGAAAACCTGATGAATCCAGGGCGGCTTCTGCGCATATAATATGCGCATGATTCATGGAGGTAAGCCATGCTGAAATTTGAAAACGCCCCTAAAAAAGCCACCAATCTGTCGCTCAATGCCAGGGTGCTGGAAATGGCGCGCGAGATGGGCATGAATGTCTCCCAGACTGTTGACGCACTACTTGCCGCCGAAGTCAAACGTCGCTACTGGGAGCGATGGAACGAGGATAACAAGGAAGCGATTGCGGAATACAACGCGCGCATTGCCCGTGAAGGCCTGCCGCTGGCCAAATACCGCAGCTTTTGACCATGGCAAGGTTTGACGTTTATGCGCACCCTGTCGTTGCCATGCGCAAATTCACTCCTTTTCTGCTGGACGTGCAGAATGATTTCATCGACGGTCTCGATTCCCGCGTCGTCATTCCGCTCCGGTCCGCCGCCTTGTACCGCATACGGCTGCGCGACTTGAATCCTGCATTCGAGATCACTGACAAGCCTGTAGTTCTCGACACGGCAGCCCTCGCCGCATTCCCCGCCCGTGAGTTGGTCAAACCAGTAGCTAATCTGGAAAGACAGCAAGAAGAAATCGTGGCCGCAATGGATTGCCTGTTTGGAAGCTACTGACATGACGACCCGCCCCATCCGCTCCCAGTACGAAGAGTTCATGCGCCATGTGGACACGCACGGCGTGTTCAAAGCCGACCGCACCGGCACCGGCACCAAAAGCGTGTTCGGCTACCAGATGCGGTTTGATCTGAACGAAGGTTTTCCGCTGGTCACCACCAAAAAGGTCCACCTCAAATCCATCGTGCATGAATTGCTCTGGTTTCTGCAGGGCTCCAGCGACAACAACTGGCTCAAGGAGCGCGGCGTCACCATCTGGGACGAATGGGCGCGCGAAGACGGCGACTTGGGCCCGGTGTATGGCGTGCAGTGGCGTAGCTGGCCAACGCCAGACGGTGGCCACATCGACCAGATTGCCGATGTCATCAAGACACTCAAAACCAACCCCGATTCACGCCGCATCATCGTCAGCGCCTGGAACGTGGCTGATCTGTCCAAAATGGCTTTGATGCCCTGCCATGCCTTCTTCCAGTTCTACGTCGCACCTGGCGAAAACGGCCAGCGCGGCAAGCTCAGTTGCCAGCTCTACCAGCGCAGCGCCGATATTTTCCTGGGTGTGCCCTTCAATATCGCCAGCTATGCGCTGCTCACCCACATGGTCGCGCAACAGTGCGACCTGGACGTCGGCGACTTCATCTGGACCGGTGGCGACTGCCACATCTACAGCAACCACGCTGAACAGGTGGCGCTTCAACTGAGCCGCCAGCCCTTCCCCTACCCGACCCTGAACATCAAGCGCTTGCCCGACTCGATTTTTGACTATGAATTCGAGGACTTCGAGTTTGTGGATTACCAGCACCATGCGGCCATCAAAGCGCCAGTAGCCGTCTAAGACCGTTCATGCCTGTTCAGGGTGTCAGCCACATCACCTTCATCGTGCGGGATCTTGGTCGCATGGCGAGCTTTTTGTGTGAAGGTCTGGGGGCCCGGGAGGTCTATGACAGCAAGTTGAAAAACTTCTCGCTGGCACGTGAAAAATTCTTTGTGCTCGGTGACACCTGGCTGGCGGCCATGGAAGGCGAGCCACCAAGCGAACGCAGTTACCGGCATCTGGCATTGAAAGTTGAAGTAGGCGAACTGCCGGGTTTTGAAGCCCGGCTGCGTGCGATAGGATCGGAAGTTCGCCCGGCCAGGCCGCGTGTACCCGGCGAAGGCGAGTCGCTTTACTTCTACGATTTCGACAACCATCTGTTCGAGCTGCACACAGGAACACTTGAAGAACGTCTGAGGCAGTACCAGGCATGACCTCTCCACGCATCAACCTCATCTACGCGCGCGCCGCCAACGGCGTCATCGGCAAAGACGGCACCATGCCTTGGCACTTGCCGGAAGACCTGGCGCACTTCAAGCAGCTGACCCACGGCTGCCCCGTCATCATGGGCCGCAAGACCTGGGACTCGCTGCAGCCGAAATTCCGCCCACTGCCCGGCAGAACCAACATCGTGATCACGCGCCAGACTGACTGGCAAGCCGAAGGCGCCACGCGCGCCGGCAGTCTTGAGGAGGCTCTGGCACAGGCCAGCCCCGCGCCGGAAATCTGGGTGATTGGCGGTGCGCAGATCTACGCACAGGCTGAACCACTGGCCAGCCGTGCCGAAGTTACCGAGATTGCGCAGGACTTTGACGGTGACGCTTATGCGCCCACCCTGGGCCCAGCATGGCGCGAAATCGCGCGCAGCACAGGTGTGTCCGCCAAGGGGCTAGCCTTCACTTTTGTCACGCTGGAGCGCCCATGAAAATCGCCACCTGGAACGTCAACTCCCTGGCCGTCCGCCTGCCGCAGGTGCTGGACTGGCTGGCTGCCAACCCGGTCGATGCGCTGTGTCTGCAGGAGCTCAAGCTCAGCGACGACAAGTTTCCGCTGCAGGCGCTGGCCGACGCCGGTTACCAGAGTGCGGTTTTCGGGCAGAAAACCTACAACGGCGTGGCCATTCTGAGCCGCACGCCGGCACGCAATATCGTGAAAAACATCGTCGGCTTTAGCGACGAGCAATCGCGGGTGATCGCCGCCACCCTTGACACGCCGCAGGGCGAGTTGCGGCTGGTCAACGGTTATTTCGTCAACGGTCAGGCGCCTGGCACCGAAAAATTTGAGTACAAGATGAAGTGGCTGGCAGGTCTGCGCAACTGGCTCGGCCAGGAGCTGGCGGCGCAGCCCAGACTGGTGCTGGTCGGTGACTTCAACATCACCTTCGACGACCGCGACACTTACGACGCCGAAGGCCTGCGCGAAACCATTCACCACACCACCGAGGAGCGCGAGCATCTAAAGGCCTTGCTGGCCTTGGGCCTGCACGACGCCTTCCGCCTGTTTGAGCAGCCGGAGAAAAGTTATTCCTGGTGGGACTACCGCGAGTTCGCCTTTCGCCGCAACCGCGGCCTGCGTATCGACTACATCCTGGTCAGCGACGTGCTCAAGCCGCTGGTGCAAAGCTGCGCGATCGACAAGCTGCCGCGCAAAAACGAGCGCCCCAGCGACCATGTCCCGGTTGTTGTACACCTCGATTTGCTATAAATAGCATAGCTGCTCACGCCCACCCGACGTGGGCTGATGGCCGATTTCATTCACACACCCCGGGCAACCCGACCCGGTGACTCGGCAGAGCCGGGAACCACGCCTTTCGCATGGCGCTGGCTGTTGCAAAGCTCGTGGCTGATCGCCAGGTTATCGGCGTGGCTGTTGCCACCTTCGCTCAGCGGGCGGATGTGCTCCAGCGTAGCAGCCGCCGGCAACACATGCTCACCACAGACCCAGCACGGAACTTTGCCATGCAGCTGGCGCGCCACGGTTTTGTAGATCTTGTCGCGGGTCAGGGATAAGCGGCTCATGGCTGGACTTTAACCGCCGAAATCCAGCATCGACTGAAACCCGCTCTGTTCAAGCAGGGGCCGCGGATCTGGCTTTGCCAGTCCGCAGGCGCAGCGCCCCCTTGGGGGGCAGCGACTACACGTAGTGAGGAGCGTGGGGGCCTTTATTCAAGATTCAATTCCTGAATTTTTCGTGTGATGGTGTTGCGGCCTATGCCCAGTTTTTGTGCGGCTTCGATGCGGCGGCCACGCGTGCTGAGCAACGCCGTCTGGATCAGCCTGGACTCGAAACGCCGTGTCAACACGTCCCAGACGTCGCTGCGGCCGGTTGCCAGCAGGGCCATGGCCTCGGCTTCCAGGCCACTTTCCCAGGTGCCGCCCTGCGGAGGCAAGCCCGGGTCCGCTGGCGGCAGGGTCGCCTTCTCAGCAGGCGCGGAATCCATCGCCACACCGCCCTCCGGTGGCAACGCTGCATGGCGCACCACCGCACCGCTTTCAACCAGTACCGGCGCGGGTGTACGCAGCGGCTCGGGCGCGGCATCTAGCACCTCGGGCGGCAAGTCCTTGGCCTCGATCACCTGCGCCGGCGCCATCACGGTCAGCCAGTGGCAAATGTTCTCGAGCTGGCGCACATTGCCGGGGAAGCCAAAAGTGCTGAGCTTTTGCAGGGCGGCATCGGAAATGCGCTTGGGCTCGGCCACACCGAGTTGTTTGGCGCTTTGCTGCAGGAAGTGGCGCGTCAGCATGAACACGTCTTCGCGGCGCTCGCGCAGCGCCGGCAGGCGCAGGCGGATCACGTTGAGGCGGTGGAACAAATCCTCGCGGAAACCGCCTTCCTTGACACGCTGCTCCAGGTCCTGGTGTGTGGCGGCAATCACGCGCACATTGGTCTTGACGGCGTTGTGGCCGCCGACGCGGTAGAAATTGCCGTCGGACAGCACCCGCAGCAGCCGCGTCTGCAAGTCAAATGGCATGTCGCCGATCTCGTCGAGAAACAGTGTGCCGCCGTCGGCCTGCTCAAACCGGCCGCGGCGCATGGTTTGGGCGCCGGTGAAGGCGCCGCGCTCGTGACCGAACAGCTCGGACTCGAGCAGGTCCTTGGGGATGGCCGCCGTGTTGATGGCCACAAAGGGACCGTTGGCGCGTGGGGAGTGTTTGTGCAGCGCGCGCGCTACCAGTTCCTTGCCGGAGCCGGACTCGCCGGTAATCATCACCGTGACATTACTCTGGCTGAGCCGGCCGATGGCGCGGAACACGTCCTGCATGGCCGGCGCCTGGCCCAGCATCTCGGGCGTGGCGGCCATGCGCTCCTCGGCCACTTCCTCGCGCTGGCTTTCCTCGACGGCGCGGCGGATCAGTTCGACCGCCTTGGGCAGGTCGAAGGGCTTGGGCAGGTATTCAAAAGCGCCGCCCTGAAACGCCGACACCGCGCTGTCGAGGTCGGAAAACGCCGTCATGATGATGACCGGCAGGCCGGGGTGTTTTTCCTTGACGGTGGACAACAGGTCCAGGCCCGAGCCGCCGGGCATGCGGATGTCGCTGACCAGCACCTGCGGGCCATCGTCGTCGGTGGCGGTGTCCAGCGCCGCGAGCAATTCGCGCGGGTTGGTGAAGCTGCGGGTCGGCAGGCCTTCGCGCAACAAGGCCTTTTCCAGCACAAACCGGATGGACTGGTCATCATCAACAATCCAGATCGGTTTCATGTTTTTTTATCCCTTGGTACGGCGACCGGTTATCCATCAACAATCATGAGGGTTTCAAGGCAGAGGTATCAGCATCTTGAAATCCGTGCGGCCGGGGACGCTGTCGCACTCGATCAAGCCGTGGTGTTGCTGAACAAAGGTTTGCGCCAACGTCAGCCCCAACCCGGAGCCACCCTCACGCCCCGAGATCAGGGGATAGAAGATGCGGTCCTTGATGGAGTCCGGAACGCCCGGTCCATTGTCAATAACATGCAATTCCAGTGCCAAGCGATAACGCTGCTTGCCAAAAGTCACCTGGCGCGCGATCCGGCTCTTGAAACTGATCTGCGCATCACCGGCCGCAATGCGCTCGGCCAGCGCCTGCGCAGCGTTGTGGGCAATGTTCAGAACCGCCTGGATCAGTTGCTCCCGGTCCCCGCGAAAGTCGGGGATGGAGATGTCATAGTCGCGCAGCACGCGCAGGCCCTTGGGAAACTCGGCCAGGATCAGCGAACGCACACGCTCGCAGACCTCATGGATATTCACGTCACCCACCAAGTGCGGCCGGCGGTGCGGCGCCAGCAGGCGGTCCACCAGAGTTTGCAGGCGGTCGGCCTCGTGGATGATGACCTGGGTGTATTCGGTCAGCTCTTTGGATTCAATCTCCATCTGCAGCAGCTGCGCCGCGCCGCGAATGCCGCCCAGTGGATTCTTTATTTCATGGGCGAGATTGCGGATCAGTTCCTTGTTGGCCTGGGCCTGGTCAATCAGCCGCTCCTCCCGGTCCTGCTTGGCCTGCTGCTCCAGCGGCAACAACTCGACAATCGCTTCACCCGGGGTGTCGGTCTGGGCCACCACCACATGGACCGGCATGGGCTCGCGGTTCAAGGGCTTGAGCCAGGCGTCATAACGCAACGTCGCAAACTCGTTGCTGCCCGCGCCTTCCAGCGCGTTGTGCAGAATAACGGGTTCGGTGAAACAGTCAGGTAGCAGGGAGCCCTCAATGGTCCTGCGCGAGATACCCAGCGCGTCTTCGAGTGCGGCATTGGCAAACACCACCACACCGTTGGTGCGCACGACGGCCACAAGAGTGGCCAGCAGGTCAAAGGACTGGAAGCGGGGGAACGCCGCAGTGGCGGCAGCGTGTGTGGGATTGGGCTTTTTCAAGCCTGCTATTCTGACCCAGAAGAGCCGGCTGCGGGCTTACTGGCGCACGGTGGGGCCAGGCAGACGCCCGATTTCCCGCTTGAGGCCGGCAATGTCGCTTTCGTTGCGGGCAATGCTTTCCTTCATCTCCGCCACGCGATCTAGGTAGCGCTGGTAGTTGCGGCCTTCAATGCCCTGCTTTTCAGGCTCGCCGTTTTTGAATTCCTTTTGCTGCTCGGCGAGCCTGGCCTCGGCCTTGCGAAGTTCTGACTCCAGAATGGCGCGGGTGTCGCTGTCGCGTGCGCGCTGCTCGGCGCTGCCTGAAGCCGGAGCGGCCTGCACGGCAGCCGCCACACGCACGGGCGCCGGCCGGCTGGCTTGCGTGCCTTGCACCACCGTGACGTTGCCGCCATCGATTTGCTTGCAGCCGCGTGCCTGCGCATCTCTGGCGTTATTGATGTATTCGGGCGCGGCGCCAGCTGTTGCGGCACAGCGGTAGATGCGCTCCTGCGCGACGGCGGAGCCAGCAACTGCGGCCAGAAGCCCGATGGAGATTGAAAGAAGTACTGTAGGTTTCATGCGTAACCCCAAGTGCCTGTTAAGGCTTTGACGGTCTGCCAGTATCCTGCAAAGGGTAAGAAAAAGCAAAATCCTGCAAGCTATAACCCTGCGGCCGAATAAAAAAGGACGGCCTGAGCCGTCCTTTTTTGACCACACACTGTGGAAAGTTAAGGGGTATCCACTTAGCTCCACTAAGCGGATTCTGTTGTTTCCTGGGTCGA
>NZ_JACDDD010000055.1 GCF_013817205.1 Polaromonas sp. | reverse complement strand
GGGCAGTTCGCCCTAAATTGGCCAAAACCCATCCAGTACCCAGACAATTCGACGAACGACACGCATCGGCCGCTGCGCGCCCCAAATCATGTGCTCATCGGACTACTGGTGAAATATCCGGGCTAGCTCTGCGCGTGCGGCGGCGGGCGCTGAATGATCTGATGGCTATCATTCAGCAAAGAATATTTTTAGGAATGATCAGATGGACCGACTCTCGCGCGAAGATTGGCTTGACTTCGGGCTCAAGGTGCTCCGTGACGAAGGGCCGCAATCACTGAAAGCTGATCCGCTGTGCAAGCGCTTGGGCGTAACACGGGGTAGCTTCTACTGGCACTTCGACAGCGCAGGCGCTTTTCTTCTGGCAGTTGTCGAGCGCTGGGAGACAAGAGCGACAGACCATGTCATTGCAGCGGTGGAAAGGCTCAAGGGTGATGCAGCGGCGCAGCTGCGCTACCTGCTGCGGCGAGTGGGCGAGCTGGATATCCAGTTGTACGAAGCGATCAATAGCCTGCGTGAGCAGCATCCGGAGCTGGCGAGCGTGCTGCGCCGCGTCCATGACCGGAGACTGCAATTTGTGTCCAAGCTATACGAGGCGTTGGGGTTTGACGCGCCCGAAGCAAGGTTGCGAGCCCAGCTCACCTATGCCTGGGCCATGGGTGAGTTGCTTGTCCGGGAGCCAACCCGAACAGCGTATTCCAAAGCGCAGATCGACGCCATCGAGCGTCTGCTGATGACCCGGTGAGTGCCAGCTTAGCGATGTGCTGCACCGGGCTCCGCCTGCACAGCGACGGCCAGGCAAGCCAGCCCGATCAGCAGGATGAAGGGCGAAAACAAGCGCGTATCCCAGTAGGCAAAGCGTGAGTCCGTGACGCGCTTGAAAAAGCCGACATAACGAAATTCCCCGATCGCGCGCAGCACGAACACTGCGCCACACGCTGCCAGCAGCGCGCGAGCCCAGTTCCAGGACAACGTGATACCTGAGCCGCTTTGCACCAAGGCCGCCAAGGCCGCGACGCCGATCAGAAAAAAGGCAACAACCAATGTGCCAAGGGGCGACGGGTGAAAGAGTGATTCGCCGCCCATGGCGGCGGGTCGGCGCGGGATGACCAAGTCGGCGCCCAATCGACCGCCAGCGGCCCAGTACAAGTGGAAAACGACCACCAGGCCAAGGCCAAAAACAATGATCCCCAGTGCGAAGTCACGCATGACGCCTCCTTCTATCCATACAGTCTGTACTGTAACCCATGGTCGGCCTCTCACAGGATTCAGCCGAGTCGGCGGGAGCAGGCGGGGAATTTAGACGCAATGACAAACCATTTAGTCAGGCAAACTGATTAAAAAAAGGGTTTACTTATTCTAACGACACCCATAAAGTACTGGTCATGCACCCAGTACTGTGATTAAAAGCAGAGCTGGTATCTAAAGCCCAGAAGTTTTCCCATACTGATATCAAGGAGTTTTTCATGGATCTGCCCAACAAGACCAACCCCGCCCTGAACACCGAAAAAGCCAAGGCTCTGCAGGCCGCGCTGGCCCAGATCGAAAAGCAGTTCGGCAAAGGCACGATCATGAAATTGGGCGCCGGCGAGGTGATCGAGGACATCCAGGTGGTGTCTACCGGCTCGCTGGGCCTGGACATTGCGCTCGGCGTCGGCGGCCTGCCGCGCGGCCGGGTGGTGGAAATTTATGGCCCGGAGTCGTCCGGCAAAACCACGCTGACCCTGCAGGTGATTGCTGAAATGCAAAAGCTGGGCGGCACCTGTGCCTTTGTGGACGCCGAGCATGCGCTGGACATCCAATACGCGCAAAAGCTGGGCGTCAATCTACAAGACCTGCTGATCTCCCAGCCCGACACTGGCGAGCAAGCCCTGGAAATCGTGGATTCGCTGACCCGCTCCGGCGCGGTTGACTTGATCGTGGTCGACTCGGTGGCGGCGTTGACCCCCAAGGCCGAGCTCGAAGGTGAAATGGGCGATTCACTCCCCGGCCTGCAAGCCCGCCTGATGAGCCAGGCACTGCGCAAGCTGACGGCCCACATCAAGAAGGCCAACTGCATGGTCATCTTTATCAACCAAATCCGCATGAAGATCGGCGTGATGTTCGGCAGCCCTGAAACCACCACCGGCGGCAATGCGCTGAAGTTCTACGCCTCGGTTCGCCTGGACATCCGCCGTATCGGTTCGATCAAAAAGGGCGAAGAAGTCGTGGGCAACGAAACCCGGGTCAAGGTGGTGAAGAACAAGGTGGCGTCACCGTTCAAGATGGCAGAGTTCGACATCCTCTACGGCGAAGGCATCAGCCGCTTGGGCGAGGTGCTGGATCTCGGTGTGGCCGGGCACATTGTTGAAAAAGCCGGCGCTTGGTACGCCTTCAACGGCGAAAAGATCGGTCAGGGCCGCGACAACTCGCGCGAATTCCTGAAAGAAAACCCCGAGCTCGCCATCGAGATCGAGAACAAGGTGCGCGAATCCTTGGGCATCCCGCTGATCCAGGACGCTGTCGGCAGCAAGCCCGAAAAAGCTGAGAAGGCCGACAAAGCCGAAAAAGCGCCCAAAGTCGCCGCTGTTTGAGAAAAAGGGATGGCTCAGCCGGTTCGATGACAAATCGGCCTCTAGCCCTTATCCCTCAAGCGCAAATAGCTATCAAAAATATAGCAATCGATCGTTAGTTTGAGCATGCCAACCGACAAACCGGCTGCCGTATCGGGTTTCGGCCTGTCCCTGAAGGGCCGCGCCCTGCGTTGTCTCGCGCAGCGTGAGCATTCCCGCGCCGAGCTGGAGCGCAAGCTGGCGGCACATGCCGAATCGCCCGAGCAGCTGGCGCAGGTGCTGGACGATTTGCAGGCCAAGGACTTCATCAGCGAGGTCAGGGTGGTCGAGTCGGTCATCAATCGGCGTGCTGCACGCTTTGGTGCATCTCGCATCAAGTACGAGTTGCTGAATAAGGGGCTGAGCGCTGACGCAGTCACCACTGCCGTGTTGCAACTCAAACAGAGTGAGGACGATCGGGCGCGGGAAGTCTGGCTTCGCAAGTTTGGAGTGCCCGCCGCGGATGCCGCCGGGCAGGCCCGCCAGATGCGTTTTTTGCTGACGCGTGGATTTTCAAATGAGGTGGTGCGCCGAACCCTCAGGCAGGCGCGAGGGCCTGATGCGCGGGATGACGCAATGACAGTACCCGCCGACCTTTGACGCAGCGCAGACGCGTGCCTTGCCGCACCGAGGACATTGGGAGTCTCAACCAGACGACATCACAAGTAGGTCCTTGCTGACACCAACAGCAATCCGGGCGCAAGAGATTAAAGGTGCTTGGGAAACGCACATCTTTACCGGTCGGCGTTGGCCAGCATAACGGCCAGCAAGGATTGGCTGCCTTAAACCCTCAATTTGCAAACAGCACAAGGAAAAGCCATGAGTGATAACAATCCACGCAATCAAGACCCAATGACCGGTGAGCCAGGCGCCCATCCCGTGGGCACCGGTGTCGGCGCCAGTGGCGGCGCCGTCACTGGTGCGGCTATAGGTACCGTGGTTGCAGGGCCGGTGGGCACCGTTGTAGGCGCAGCTATCGGCGCAATCGCCGGCGGTTTGGCTGGCAAAAGCGTTGCCGAAGGCATGAATCCCACCGAAGGTGGAGCGCCGGAAGAGCATGCTGTAGGCACGACATTGGGCGCGTCTGGTGGCGCTATTGCCGGGGCAAGCATTGGCGCCATTGGCGGACCCATTGGCATGGCGGCGGGCGCGGCCATTGGCGCTGTGACAGGTGGTATGGCGGGCCAGGGCGCGGCTGAAGTCGTCAATCCTGACCCGACTGACCGCTTGGGCGACCATCACCTGGCATCGGGCCTGGGGGCCGGTGGTGGGGCTGTCGCTGGCGCTGCGATTGGCGCTGTTGCCGGCCCTGTCGGCATGGCAGCAGGGGCAGCCATTGGCGCACTTGCAGGCGCCAAGGCTGGTGAAGGCGCTGGCGAGGTTGTCAACCCGAACCCGGCGGATGACCTGACTGACCACAATTTGGCGGCGGGCGTCGGTGCGGGTAGCGGCGCCATCGCTGGCGCGGCCATCGGCGCTGTAGGCGGTCCCATCGGAATGCTGGCGGGCGCGGCGATCGGCGCTGTTGCTGGCGGCAAAGCCGGTGAGGGCGTTGGTGAAGTTGCCAATCCCAAGCGCGGAGATGAATTGAGAGAGCATCAGCTGGCCTCGGGCGTGGGCACGGGCGGCGGCGCACTTGCTGGAGCGGCCATAGGCGCCGTGGCTGGGCCGGTGGGCGCAGTGATTGGTGCGGCGGTTGGTGCCGGAGCGGGCCACATGGCCGGCAAGGGTGCTGGAGAAGCCATCAATGCCAAGCGCGGTGATGAAGTCGGTGACCACAATCTGGGCACCGGCGTTGGCGCAGGTTCTGGTGCCGCCGCGGGCGCCATGGTGGGCGCGGTGGGCGGACCTGTGGGCATGGCGGTGGGTGCGGCCGTCGGTGGACTGGCCGGCGCAGCTGCAGGCAACAGTGTGGCCAAAGTCGTGAACCCGGTGGCTGAAGATACGCACTGGCGTGGCAGCTACAACACACAGCCCGACTATGTGCACGGCTATACCTACGACGAAGACTACCTCCCCGCCTACAGATTGGGTTACCAAAGCCGGGACCGGTATGCCGGCCGCAGTTTTGACGAATCGCAAACCATGTTGCAAAGCGATTGGGAGCGCGTGCGTGGTAATTCGCGTTTGACGTGGGCCCAGGCCCAGCAGTCCGCACGTGCCGCATGGCACCGGGTGGAGCGGGCTTTGCCAGGCGATGCCGATGGCGATGGCCGCTAACAACTAGTCTGATCGCCAGACTGAAGCAGTCGCGAAAACCGCCCTTTCGGGCGGTTTTTTCATTCAGGATGAATCAAAGTCCGAGCATCAGCTCAAGGTTTTGCACCGCAGCGCCGGAAGCACCCTTGCCCAGGTTGTCCAGTCGCGCGATCAACACGGCATGGCGGAACTCTTCATTGCCAAACACCCGCAGTTCCATCTTGTTCGTGTCGTTCAGCGCCAGCGCGTCTATGGACGTGCCGTCCCCGACCGGCTCGACCGTCACCCAGGGGCTGCCGGCGTAGTGGCGCGCCAGCGCGTCCTGCAGCTGCGCTGCGGTGGGCTGGCCCGGTAGCAGGTCCAGGTGCAGTGGCAACTGAACCAACATGCCCTGCTTGAAGTTGCCGACAGAGGGCGTGAACACCGGCCGGCGTGTCAGGCCCGTGTACTCCATGATCTCCGGCAGGTGTTTGTGCTTGAGGTTCAGGCCGTAGATCTGGTACAGCGGTGCCTTGCCGGCCTCATAGTCCTCAATCATGGTGCGGCCGCCGCCGGAGTAACCACTGACTGCAGGAATCGTCAGCGGGTAATCCTTGGGCAGCAGACCAGCATCGACCAGCGGACGAATCAACGCGATCGCGCCGGTGGAATAACAGCCTGGGTTGGCGACACGGTCGGCTGTGGCCACGGCGTCGCGCTGGCCGGCGGCAAGCTCGGGGAAGCCGAACACCCAGCCCGGCGCGGTGCGGTGCGCGGTGGACGCGTCGATAATCTTCGGGCCCGTTTTGCCGCTGCTGCGCGCCAGGTCGTCGATCATGGCGACCGATTCGCGCGCCGCGTCATCGTGCAGGCAAAGCACCACCAGATCGACCGTGCCCATCAGCGCCCGCTTGGCGGCCGCATCCTTACGCAACTCGGGCGCGATGCTGACCAGCTCGATGGCGGGCATGGCTTGCAGGCGCTCGCGGATCTGCAGACCCGTGGTACCCGCTTCGCCGTCGATAAATACCTTGGCCATGTGGCGTTCTTTCTGTGGAGGTGCTAAAAAATTGCCCATCGGGCGCGCACAATAATTGTGCATCGCAACATGATACAGTTCTGCGCTGCTGCCTGCAGTGACCGGAGTCCTTACATTTTGGTGATTTTTGCGGAATGTCGCAGAAGCTCATCAAATCCTGGAACGCCCCTTTTACCGAATCCTGGAAGTAATTTCATGAAAATTCACGAGTACCAAGGCAAGGAAATCTTGCGCAACTTCGGTGTGCCCACGCCGCGCGGCATTCCTGCCTTCACCGTGCAGGAGGCTGTTGAAGCTGCACAGAAACTTGGCGGCCCGGTGTGGGTGGTCAAGGCCCAGATCCACGCCGGTGGCCGCGGCAAGGGCGGCGGCGTGAAGGTTGCCAAAACCATCGATGATGTCAAACGCATCGCTGGTGAGATTCTCGGCATGCAGCTCAAGACGCACCAGACTGGCCCTGAAGGCCAGAAAGTTCGCCGCCTCTATATTGAAGACGGCGCAGACATCCAGCAAGAATATTACGTCTCCGCCGTGACTGATCGCGAGTCCCAAAAGGTGGCCTTCATCGCTTCCAGCGAAGGCGGCATGGACATCGAAGAGGTGGCTCATACCAATCCCGAAAAGATCATCAAGGTGTTTGTTGATCCCCTGGTCGGCTTGACCGACGCGCAGGCCAAGGAAATATGTTCCGGGATTGGCATGCCTGCCGACTCGGTTGCGCAGACTGTCGACATCCTGCAAAAGCTTTACAAGTGCTATATGGAAACCGACGCGTCGCTGGTTGAAATCAACCCGCTGAACCGCAACAGCAAGGGCGAAGTTATGGCTCTCGATGCGAAGTTCAACTTCGACGCCAATGCCTTGTTCCGCCATCCTGAAATCGTCGCCTTCCGCGACCTGGACGAAGAAGATCCGGCTGAAGTCGAAGCCAGCAAGTTTGACCTTGCCTACATCAGCCTGAACGGCAACATTGGTTGTCTGGTCAACGGCGCGGGCCTTGCGATGGCCACCATGGACACCATCAAGCTGTTCGGCGGCGAGCCAGCCAACTTCCTGGACGTGGGCGGCGGCGCAACGGCAGAAAAAGTTACCGAAGCTTTCAAGATCATGCTGAAGAACCCGGATGTCAAGGGCATCCTGGTCAATATCTTCGGCGGCATCATGAAGTGCGACACCATTGCCGACGGCGTGATCACTGCCTGCAAGGCTGTGAACTTGTCGGTTCCGCTGGTGGTGCGCATGAAGGGCACCAACGAGGACCTGGGCAAAAAGATGCTGGCCGAGTCAGGCCTGCCCATCATCGCCGCAGACACCATGGCCGAAGCCGCGACCAAAATCGTCGCCGCCGTCAAATGAATCACCCCCGATGCGCCGTTGGCGCTTCCCCCTCGAGGGGGCAGCCAACTGTGGCCTGGCAAAGCCAGATCCACTGCGGCCACTTGATCGCAACCGTCACCGAATGAGGCAGCCATGAGCATTTACATCAACAAAAATACCAAAGTCATCACGCAGGGCATCACGGGCAAGACCGGCCAGTTCCACACCCGCATGTGCCGCGACTACGCCAACGGCAAGGAATGTTTTGTCGCCGGTGTGAACCCGAAGAAGGCTGGCGAGGACTTCGAGGGCATCCCGATTTTTGCCAACGTGACCGAGGCCGCCAAAGCCACCGGTGCCACGGTGTCGGTGATCTACGTGCCGCCAGCCGGCGCTGCTGCTGCGATTTGGGAAGCTGTTGAAGCCAACCTGGATTTGGCCATCTGCATCACTGAAGGCATTCCGGTGCGCGACATGCTGGAATTGCGCAACCGCATGAAGGCCAAGGAAGCCGCCGGCGGCAAGAAAACGCTGCTGCTGGGCCCCAACTGCCCCGGCCTGATCACGCCCGAAGAAATCAAGATCGGCATCATGCCCGGGCACATTCACCGCAAGGGCCGTATTGGTGTGGTCAGCCGCTCCGGGACACTGACCTATGAAGCCGTGGCGCAATTGACCGAAATCGGCCTGGGGCAGTCCAGCGCGGTCGGCATCGGCGGCGACCCGATCAATGGCCTGAAGCACATCGACGTGATGAAGGCTTTCAATGACGACCCGGATACCGATGCCGTCATCATGATCGGCGAAATTGGTGGGCCGGACGAGGCGGAAGCTGCCATGTGGTGCAAGGCGAACATGAAAAAGCCTATCGTCGGCTTCATCGCCGGTGTGACGGCCCCGGCCGGCAAACGCATGGGCCACGCAGGCGCGTTGATCTCCGGTGGTGCCGATACGGCGGATGCCAAGCTGGCGATCATGGAAGAGTGCGGTTTTACCGTGACACGCAACCCGTCTGAAATGGCCAAGCTGCTCAAGGCATTGCTGTAACTTTCGCGTATTGCGGTTAGCCACAACAGACAGACCGGTTGTCGTCGCTGACAATCGGTTTTTTGATTTTTTCTGAGAGGTTCCCATGGAAGAGTTCATGACGGCCAGCTTCTGGCTTGCGGTTGGCCAGATCATCATGATCGATATCCTGTTGGGTGGCGACAACGCAGTCGTGATCGCTCTGGCATGTCGGAACCTTCCCCCCAAGCAGCGGACCCAAGGGATTATTTACGGCACCATGGGTGCGATCGTGCTTCGCGTCTTGCTGATTGCCTTTGCGCTGGCTCTGCTGGCCGTGCCCTATCTCAAGATTGTTGGCGCCTTGCTGCTGCTCTGGATTGGCGTCAAGCTGCTGCAACCCGAAGCGGAGGACGCGCACAATATCAGCTCCAGCGACAAATTGTGGGGCGCGGTCAAGACGGTGATCATTGCGGACTTGGTGATGAGTGTGGACAACGTGCTGGCGATTGCGGGCGCGGCCCAGGGCGCTCATCAAGACCATCAGCTACCACTGGTGATTTTTGGCTTGCTGGTCAGCATTCCCATCATTGTCTGGGGCAGCCAGTTGGTGCTCAAGCTGATGACCCGCTTCCCGGTCATCATCACGCTGGGAGCCATGTTGCTGGGCTGGATCGCTGGCCAGATGGCCTGGACCGACCCCGCCCTCAAACCCTACCTGCCTGCCTCTCCGGTATGGGGATATGCGGCCGCGGCTACAGGTGCTTTGCTGGTGTTCCTCGCCGGAAAGCTCATGCAGGCGCGCCACAAGCCTGCCGCAACAACCTGAGCTGCCACGCCCCGGGCCGTGAGCTGGGGGCCACAGCGCGGCGGCGCCAATTTGCAACACAAGCCTCAGGCCGCGTGCAAAAGTCCCTTGTCCGGGCTCAAGGCGTCTGTTAACGTCCACAAACGGGATTTGTAACTGCGATGTAACGTGAACGCATGGCCGTTAGCGTCACACGTCGGAGCAGGCGGATATGAACAGCGAACCAGGACAAGGGGCGGGACGTGGCCACATCATCAAGTAAGCGCGGGCAATTCTGGCGGGCAGACTGGTTTGTTGGCGTCCTGGTTGTGCTGGCCGTGCTTGTTCTGCACAGCGTCACTGACTTTTTTGGCACGCTGGAACGCCGTTATTACGACTTTGCCAGCACCAGCACCTCGCGTCAGCCATCGGATCGCATTGTCATCATCGCCATCGACGACCAGAGCATCGCCAACATCGGCCGCTGGCCGTGGCCGCGGGATGTGCATGCGCAGCTGATTGACCAACTCGCTGCGGCCAAAGCGAAGACCATTGCCCACACCGCTTTCTTTTTCGAGCCCCAGACCGATCGGGGCCTGGTTTTCATCCGCAAGATGAAGGAAGCGCTGGGACCGGCGGCGGACCCCGCTGCCCCTGGCGGGCTGGCCGAAGAACTGGGCAAAGTGATTGCCGAGGCTGAGAGCGCGCTGGATACAGACGCCAAACTCGGCGCCAGTCTTGCCAAGGCGGGCAACGTGCTGGTGCCCTCGGTGTTTGTGCTGGGCGAGCCCCAGGGCCGGCTGGACCCCTTGCCCGCTTACGCGCTCAAGAGCGCCGTGGCAGAGCAAAAAAATTTCTCATTGGCTGCCGTCAGGGGGCAGCAACCGATCGCCGTCATTGGCAACAGTGCAGCCGGGATTGCCCACTTGAATCAGTTGCCGGATGTGGATGGTGCGGTGCGCCAGGAGCCCCTGCTGATCAACTATTCCGGCCAGGCTGTCCCGTCCATGGGCCTGTTGGCCGCCGTTAAAAGCCTGAACCTGGGTACCGCCGACATCCGACTGAACAATGGTGAGTCCGTGCAGATTGGCAGGCTGCGCATAGCTACGGACGAGGCCGCTCTCATGTTGCCGCAGTTTTACAAAAGTCGCGACGGCAGGCCGGCCTTCGCTGTGGATTCGTTTTATGACGTGCTGTCGGGCAAAATCCCGGCCAGCAAATATGCCGACAAGATCGTGATCATTGGCGCGACAGCCGCTGGCGTCGGCACGCAGTTTCCGACGCCGGCCGGCCCCGGTCTGTCGCCGGCGGAGACCATTGCCCACATCACCTCAAGCATTTTGAGCGAGCATTTTATTGTCCAGCCGGGCTGGGGCATCTGGGCCACGCTTGCCGCGCTCCTGGTGGTCGCAGCCTACCTGATCGCGGGCTTGCCTCGTTTGTCCGCCGGCAAGGCGGCGTTGATAACGCTGGGACTGTTTGTGCTTTTGCTGGTCGCCGAGTTTGGCCTGCTGTCGGGCTCGGCGACATGGCTGCAGCTGGTGTTTCCAGCCGCGCTGCTGGTGATCGGCCATCTGACGCTGACGACCAAGCGCTTCCTGATGACGGAAGCCGGCAAGATCCGTTCCGACGAAGAGTCTGCCGAAACCAGCCGCATGATGGGTCTGGCCTTGCAGGGACAGGGCCAGCTCGACATGGCTTTTGACCGTTTCCGCCGGGTGCCGTTTACCGATGCCTTGATGGACAACCTGAACAACCTGGCGCTTGATTTCGAGCGCAAGCGTCAGTTCAACAAGGCGCAGGCGGTGTACGAATACATGGCCAGCCATGACAAGAACCACAAGGATTTGCAGGCCAAACTCAACCGCGCCAAGAACCTGTCGGAGACTGTGATTCTGGGCGGCAGCGGCGCCCACCCCGGTGGCACCATGCTGCTTGATGGCGGCGGTGTTGAAAAACCCATGCTCGGCCGCTACCAGGTCGAAAAGGAGCTGGGCAAGGGTGCCATGGGCGTGGTGTATCTGGGTAAGGATCCCAAGATTGGTCGCGTGGTCGCCATCAAGACCATGGCCTTGAGTCAGGAGTTCGAAGGCGACGAGCTGACCGATGCGCGCGAGCGTTTCTTCAGGGAGGCAGAGACTGCCGGGCGCCTTCAGCACCAGAACATCGTCACGATTTTTGATGCCGGCGAAGAGCATGACCTGGCTTATATCGCGATGGAGTTTCTCAAGGGCAAGGATCTGGCAGACGTGACCAAAGACGGGCATCTGCTGCCGATGGCCAAGGTCCTGTCCATCGTGGTGCGTGTGGCGGAAGCGCTGGCCTATGCGCACAAGCAACACGTGGTGCACCGAGACATCAAGCCGGCCAACATCATGTACGACCCGGAGACGGATACCGTCAAGGTCACCGATTTCGGTATCGCCCGCATCACCGACTCCAGCAAGACCAAAACCGGCATGGTGCTGGGAACACCCAGCTTCATGTCACCCGAGCAGATTGCCGGCAAAAAAGTTGATGGCCGTTCCGATCTTTATTCACTGGGTGTGATGTTGTTCCAGATGCTGGCGGGGGTTCTGCCTTTCCGCGGTGAATCTATGGCGGAGCTGATGTACAAGATTGCCAATGAGCCGGCGCCGGACATCCGCATCATCCGCCCGGAACTCTCCGCGCAGCTTGCAGATATCGTGAGCCGGGCGCTCAGCAAGAGCTCCGAGACGCGGTATCAGGACGGTGACCAGTTCGCCGCAGACCTGCGTTCCGTTGTTTCTTCGCTGGCCGACGGGCCGTCAAACCATGTGGCGCCAGCCACGGCGCAAGCTGATTCAGGTGGCCTTGAGAAAACTGTGGTCTTTCCCACCGCAGACGCAGCTGAATTTGAGAAGACAATTGCAGTGCGCAACCAACTGGACCCTGCGCCAGGCCCTACCGATAACGATGTGAAGTCATAACAAAAGCACAATGAATTACGAGATCTGTACCCAGACCGACCCCGGCTTGACGCGGGATAACAACGAAGATGCGGTCACCTTTGATGCCGCGACCAAGCTCTGCATTCTGGCCGACGGTATGGGGGGGTACAACGCCGGCGAGATCGCCAGCGGCATGGCCACGGCTTTCATCAAATCGGAACTTGCACGATGGCTGTCGCAAGCTGGCAAACATGCCAACTCCAAGGAGGTTCGGCGTGCCATGGAAATCTGCGTTGAAAACGCCAACCATTCCATTTTCAACGCGGCCAACTCCAACCCGCAGTATTCCGGCATGGGCACCACGCTGGTGGTTGGTGTGTTCCAGAGCACGCGGCTGATGCTGGGCCATATCGGCGACTCTCGCTGCTACCGCCTGCGGGGGGGGGAGCTTCAGCAGATCACGAAAGACCACTCTCTGCTGCAGGAACAGATTGATGCCGGTCTGATCACGCCGGAACAGGCCCTCACCTCGGTCAACAAGAACCTCGTCACGCGGGCGCTGGGTGTGGAAGACGCGGTGTTGCTGGAAGTCAACGAACATCGCGTGGAACTGGGCGATCTCTACCTGATGTGTTCCGATGGCCTGTCGGACATGATTGGGGACGGGGAGATTGCGGCTATTCTATCGGGGTCGAAGCCGCTGGATCAGATGGCCCGCAGTCTCGTGGGCGCGGCCAACAATGCAGGTGGCCGGGATAATATTTCGGTATTGCTGGCACAGGCGAAAGAGGCGACGGTCAAACGCGGGCTGCTGTCCAGAATGCTGGGAAAATAGCAGATGAATGCCATAGAAAAAACAGACAGGAGTCGGCCATGCCGAAAATGATCGTCTCAATTGACGGGGTCGTGATCAAGGAGGTACAGCTGACCAAGGACCGTACGTCCCTGGGTCGGCGGCCTTACAACGACATCGTCATTGACAACCTGGCCGTCAGTGGGGAGCACGCTGTGCTGCAGATGTCGGGAAATGAAGTATTCGTTGAGGATTTGAACAGTACGAATGGCACCTATCTCAACGGCAAGGCCGTCAAGAAGCAGCAGCTCAACAATGGCGATACTGTGGAGATTGGCAAGTACAAGATCAAGTACGTCAATGAGGTCGTCGGTGCCGGCTTCGAGAAAACGATGATCATCAAGGCCGGGTCGGTCACGCCTGCAGCCAGGGCGGCCCCGACGGCTCCTGCAGAGGGTGGGACCGGCAATGCAGCCATTCGGGTCATGTCGGGTGCCGCAGCTGGGCGGGAGGTGGCGCTGGTCAAGGTGGTGACCACCATCGGCAAACCCGGCGTGGCGGTTGCAGCCATCACCAAAAGACCACAGGGCTTTGTTGTGGCTCACGTTGAGGGGGACAGCAAACCCACCCTGAATGGTGCGCCGATTGGTGTCGAGCCGGTGTCCCTGAAAAATGGCGATGTCCTCGAGTTGGCAGGGACACAAATGCAGTTTGTTCAGCGTTGATCCGGGCGTTTGACGGCCGCTGACCGGCATACTGCTTTCAGGCGCCGCTTTCAGGCGCCGCTTTCTGGGAGGCCACATGCGACTTCTTTCCCGGCATTGGCCTCGCATTGCCGTCACACTCATACCGCTTGTCTTTGGGCTGTTGCATGCCGGCGATGTACTTCGCCTCGACGTCTTGCAACGGCTGGATCACATCCTCTACGATGCCCGCCTGCGTGCCACCATGCCTAGGACGCTCGACGAACGCATCGTCATCGTGGACATCGACGAAAAGAGTCTGGCTGAAGTCGGGCGCTGGCCTTGGGGGCGCGACAAGCTTGCGGTACTGGTGCAGGAGCTGCTGGTGCAGCAAAAAGCCGCATTGCTGGGTTTCGATGTCTTTTTCCCCGAACCTGACGAGAGTTCGGGGCTTAAGCGCCTGCTGCAACTTGCCAAGAACGAGCTGCGCGATCAGCCTGGGTTCAGCGAGAGGTTGGCGCAACTGCAGGGGTCGCTGGACTACGATGCGGTCTTTGCTAAGTCCCTGGAAAAGCAAGCGGTGGTGCTGGGTTATTACTTCACCAGTGACAGTGGAGGACTCGTCAATGGCGTTCTGCCTGCTCCGGTCATGCAACAACAGGCATTGCGCGGGCGACCGATCCGGTTCGTCAGCTACAGCGGGTACGGTTCCAACATCGAGCCGCTGGCAGGTGCGGTGGCCTTGGCCGGTCATACCAATCCGATAGTGGAAGGTGATGGCGTCGTCCGTTCGATCCCCGTGATTGCGGAATACCAGGACAAGTATTACGAGTCTTTGTCGCTGGCGATGTTCCGCCTCCTGACAGGGTTGCCAAGCGTAGAGCCAGGCTTTCCGCAGGAAAAATTCCTGTCCCGCAACTATCAGGGGCTGGAGAGCATTTTGCTCAGACAGGGCAACAAGACGATGGCGTTGCCAGTGGACCAACGGGTAACGACGCTGGTGCCATTTCGGGGGCCAGGAGGACCCAATGGCGGCTCTTTCAAGTATGTATCAGCATCCGACGTACTGGCCAAACGCGTGGCACCGGGGCAATTGAAGGACAAAATCCTGCTCCTGGGCACCACCGCCCCGGGCTTGCTCGATCTGCGGGTCACCCCTGCCGGAGAGGCCTACCCCGGTGTGGAGATTCACGCGAACATGATTTCCGGGTTTCTGGATGGCAAGGTATTTGTCAAACCCGACTACGCAGTTGGTTATGACGTCCTGATCCTTGTCCTGGCGGGGCTGACCCTGGCGTTTTCGTTGCCCATGCTGTCTGCTCCCAAGGCCGTGGCGGTCAGCGCTGGCGTGGTGGCGGTTCTGGTTGGCCTCAACTTTTGGCTGTACTCGGCCCACGGCCTGGTCTTGCCTTTGGCCACGGCACTGGTGATGGCGGTGACTGCTTTTGCGCTGAACATGAGTTACGGCTACTTCGTCGAGAGCCGGTCCAAGCGTGAACTGGCGCACCTGTTTGGCACCTATGTACCGCCGGAACTGGTGGACGAGATGGTCAAAGACCCGGACAGCTACAGCATGAAGGCGTCGGCCAAGGAGTTGACCGTGATGTTTTGCGACATGCGCGGCTTCACCAGAATGTCGGAGACCATGGAGCCTACGCAACTCCAGGCGCTGCTCAACAGTGTTTTCAGCCGGCTGACCGGCCTTATTCGCGGCAACCGGGGCACCATCGACAAATACATGGGCGACTGCGTGATGGCGTTCTGGGGGGCGCCTGTGGATACGCCGGAGCACGCCAGTCTGGCTGTCAAGACGTCGCTTGAAATGGTGCGCGCGGTGCAGCAACTCAATGAGGAGCATCGCACGAAGGGCTTGCCGGAAATCGGCATCGGCATCGGGCTGAACACCGGTAGCATGTGTGTCGGGGACATGGGCTCTGACATCCGGCGCAGCTATACCGTGATTGGCGACTCGGTCAACCTCGGGTCGCGTCTGGAAGGCCTGTCCAAGACCTATGGGGTGGACACCGTGGTCAGCGAATCGACGCGCAGGCTGGCCCAGGATTTCGCATGGCAGGAGCTTGACAGGGTTCGTGTCAAGGGGAAAGACCAGGCGGTGGCTATTTTCTGGCCGGTGACGGCCCTGAGCCAGCTTGACAGCCGCAGCGCCGGCGAACTGAAGGAGTGGGCGCTGGCCCTCAAGGCCTACCGTGACCAGTCCTGGGATGACTGCGATGTACATTTGCTCAACTTACAGAGGATGAATGGGCAAAAGTACCTTTACCGGCTGTACGAGGAGCGTGTAGCCTCCATGAGGTTGTTGCCCTTCGATCCCGAGTGGGATGGCGCAACCAACTTTGAAACCAAGTAAACGCAGCCAGCCGGCGCATCAAGCCAGAAAAACCATGAAAGTACGTGTACTCGGGTGTTCGGGAGCCATTGCCAGGGACTGCCGGACCACATCTTTTCTGCTTGATCACGACGTGCTGGTCGACGCAGGAACAGGGGTGGGGGACCTCACGCTGGACGAGATGCGTGGCATTGACCACGTCCTGCTCACGCATTCTCATCTGGACCATGTGGCAGCGCTGCCTCTGATGGTCGATGCCATTGCCGCGCAACGCACATCCCCGATTCAGATCCATGCACTGCAAGGCACGATTGACGCGCTGCGGGCGCATATTTTCAATAACACCATCTGGCCAGATTTTTCACGCATTCCGGCACCGGAGGCGCCATTTGTCAGTTTCCACCCGCTGGCCGTCGGCCAGACCCTGTTGCTCGCCGGAAAACTGGTGGAAGTACTGCCTGCGGTGCATACTGTCCCGGCGGTGGGGTATGCGGTTGCCGCCGAATCTGGCTGCTGGGTATTTACCGGCGACACCGAACGCAATCCGGCCTTGTGGGCCCGCATCAACCAGCTCAATGTGGCGATGCTGGTGATTGAAACGGCCTTCAGCAACCGGGAGCGGGACCTGGCCAAGCGCAGTTTGCATCTGTCGCCGCATGCGCTTGCCAGCGAACTCGACTGCATCGACAAAGGCAAAAATTATCCGATCTACATCACCCATACCAAGCCCGCCGAGACTGATTTGATCATGGCCGAGATTCAGCGTTTCGATCAGACCGCACCGTTTGGCCCCAACGTCACCCATGACATCCGCTGGTTGCGTGCGGGTCAGGAGTTTGAACTATGAGTGCGGCATTGCAGCGGGACCCTGAAGGTGAATTCTTCGACTCACAAATGCTTCCGCCGCAGGAGCGTGGCGTCACGTTTGAAGCGCTCTACTTTCGCCAGCTGCAACTGGTGACCAACCGTATTCATGAGACCGAAAACATCGACCAGATCATGCTGGATGCCAGCCAGGACATCTGCAAGCTTTTCAATGCCGACCGGTTGACCCTGTACGCGGTCAATGAAGACCGCAGCTCCATTGTTTCCAAAGTCAAAACTGGCTTGAACACCAGCCGCGACTTGAAGCTGCCCATCAGTGCGCAAAGCGTGGCCGGTTATGTTGCCATGTCGAAAACCATGGTGAACATCGTCGACGTGTATGACGACGAGGCGCTGAAAAAAATCCACCCCAACCTGAGTTTTCTGCAAGAGGTGGACAAGCGCTCCGGCTACCGCACCAAACAGATGCTGGTCGCGCCAGTGATGGACGGGAATACGCTTTACGGCGTTTTGCAGGTCATCAACAATCGCAGTGACCAGCCGTTTGGCCGGCTTGAAGAAGACGGCGCGCAACAGCTTTGCAAAACCCTGGGCATTGCGATTCGTCAGCGCATGCAAAAGGTCGAGGAAGCGCAGCGGCGCAGGGCGACCAAGTACGACGGCCTGGTGGCAGACGGGGTGCTGTCGCAGGACGAGTTGCAGCAGTGTGTGCAGAAGGCTCGCGAGGAGATGCAATCGGTCGAACATCTGTTGATGGCCGACTACCGGATTCGTCCGGCGCAGATGGGGACGTCGCTTGCCAAATTCTTTGGTGTGCCTTATGAGGCCTTTAACCCAGGCCGCATACGCTCGGAAATGTTGCACGGACCGCTCAAGCGACATTTCGTCGAGCAGCAGGGCTGGATGCCGCTCGAAGAAAGCCCTGAGGGGCTGGTCATCATGTGTGTGGACCCGGAAGCGGTGCGTGGTGCCCGTGTGGTGCCCCAAGTTTTTCCAAGAATCAGCAAGTTCGCCTACTGTGTCACCACGCAAACGGAGTTTGAGGAAACCCTGGGCCAGCTGTTTGGCGCAGGCAATGAGGGCGGCTCGATCGACCAGCTGTTGGCGGACATGGACGCGCCGCTCGAAAACGACGCCAGCGATGATTCCGCGCTAGAGTCTGCTGCCGCAGACAACGAGCTGGTCAAATTCGTCAACAAGGTCATTATTGACGCCTACAAGCAGAAGGTGTCCGACATTCACATCGAACCCATGCCGGGCAAAGCCAAGACCGGCATTCGCTTTCGCATCGATGGCACCTTGCAGCCTTATATTGAGGTTCCCGCACAGTTTCGCCAGGCCATGGTCACGCGGCTCAAGATCATGTGCGACCTGGACATTTCGGAAAAACGCAAACCGCAGGACGGCAAGATCAAGTTCAAAAAATACGGGCCACTCGATATTGAGCTGCGCGTGGCGACGATTCCGTCGGCTGGCGGTGTCGAAGACGTGGTCATGCGGATTCTGGCGGCGGGCGAGCCCATCCCTCTGGAAAAGCTGGGCCTCACCGCACACAACAAGGAACGTCTTGAAAGAACTGTTTCCAAGCCGTACGGCCTGTTTTATGTGTGCGGTCCCACCGGTTCGGGAAAAACCACGACGCTGCATTCCATTCTGAAGTTCCTCAACACCCCGGACACGAAAATCTGGACCGCCGAGGATCCGGTGGAGATTACACAAAAAGGACTGCGCCAGGTTCAGATCAACAAGAAGGCGGGCATTGACTTTGCGCTTGTGATGCGGGCCTTCCTGCGAGCTGATCCCGACATTATCATGGTCGGCGAATCACGCGACAAGGAGACCGTGTCCATGGGGGTGGAGGCTTCGCTCACTGGGCATATGGTGTTCTCGACGCTGCACACCAACTCAGCGCCCGAGTCGATCACGCGCCTGCTGGACATGGGCATGGATCCCTTCAATTTTGCGGACGCGCTGCTGGGCATCCTCGCGCAACGGCTTGCCAAAAAACTGTGTGATTGCAAAGAGTCGTATCAACCCGACGCGCAGGAGCTCAAGGATTTCATCAAGGAATATTCAGAAGAGCTGCGCAATACGCAGGCCTGGAAAACCGACCCCGGCGGTGAAGCGCAAGCCCTGCTCGATGACTGGATGCAGCGCTATGGCAAGGACGGTCACCTAACCCTCTACCGGGCCAAGGGCTGCGACAAATGCAATCAGACCGGCTACAAGGGTCGCATTGGGTTACACGAGTTGATGATTGCCGATGACGCCGCAAAAAAGCTGATTCAGGAACGCGCGCGGGTCGCCGAGCTTTTTGCAGCGGCTGTCAACAGCGGAATGCGGACGCTGAAAATGGACGGCATGGAAAAGGTCTTGATGGGGCTGACGGACATGAAGATGGTGCGGTCGGTCTGTGTCAAATAACGCGGCGGCGCTTTTGACGAGCTGACGGTCAGGGTATGGCCTTGGCACATCGATATGATGCTGTTTTCCTTTCGTCAGGATCTG
The DNA here is from genome assembly GCF_013817205.1 of Polaromonas sp. GTDB lineage: Bacteria > Pseudomonadota > Gammaproteobacteria > Burkholderiales > Burkholderiaceae_C > Polaromonas. The sequence continues at coordinate 7,766 of NZ_JACDDD010000055.1, read as the reverse complement.
GTTCATGCTCAAACAGTTGATGCGCACACTCTTTTCAGCGGGGAAACGCTCTTGGACGGTGGAAGAGGTTCGCGAGCTGATCGAGGCCGGTGATTTCTCAGCTGCGCAGGCCGCCGCCGAACAGCTTCATGCGGCGACACCAAGGCGCGATTTGACCAAGGACTGCATTCTTGCCGAGATAGCATTTCGCCAGATGCGGGATACCGACGCCGAAGACGGGTTTCGCGCGGTCCTCAAAGAGGCCCCTGGGTTCGCGGACGCTCATTTTGGACTGTCGCTGTTGCTGCTTGAGCAAGGTGACACGGAAGCCGCCATTGAGCATGCCCAGTTCGCTAAAGTCATTTCACCGAATGACTCCCGCTACCTCGCTCAGCTGGGTGTTTGCCAAGTAACTTTAGGGAACTTTCAAGCAGCGGAATCGCCATTAACGCAAGCGCTACGCCTGAATGACGAAGACAAAAACGCCTGGAACAATTTGGGTGTAGTTTGCCTTGCCAAGTCGGCGCCCGGAGAAGCGTATGCATGCTTTTCAAAAGCCCTGAAACTCGATTCGTCCTTTACGCTAGCGCTGCAGAACCTGTCACACTTGGAGGCTGAGATGGATGCCGCAGGGGTCGTTCTTAGCGCTGCTGTAGCGTCTGTGGATGCCGTAGGCGGAACCGCGTCGGATACTGAGCGAGAGCTTTGGCAGCAGCAGTGGGATGAAGTAAATACTTTGCGGAGGGCGGGGCAAACGGAAGCTGCTCTGGCTGAGGCCGAGCGCATATGCATGGAATGGTCCGATTTGGCCGGACCCGTATGTGAACTAGGCGCCTTGTATCGCCAGTTGGGGGATTTCCAAAGCGGGCAGGATGTTTTACGAGCGTATTTGGTAGCTCATCCCGACGATGGTCAGGCACTCGCAGCATTGGGGGCTGCGCTTCTTGCCGCGAATGAGAACATTGGGGCGCGCGATTATCTAACTCGCGCGAGAGATGTCGGATATGAAAATACAAAGATGCTGGCCGACTTGGCGCAGTCACTGAGCAATCTGGAGAAGCATGCTGAGGCACTTGAACTCAGGCGAAAAATTTTCGAACTTGAGCCCAATTTTGTGCGTCAGGCGCAACTGGCCGCCGACTTGGCGACAGCATGTCAATATCAACAAGCTATTGAATTGTTTGATGAGCTCATCGAAAAAGAGCCTGCAAGCAAAAGCGTATTTCTTGTTTCCTACGCTGTGGCGCAAGCATACAGCGGTCATTTTAACAAAGCGTTGACGTTGTTGAATGACGCCTTGTCGCATCAACCTCACGATGCCGGGCTCCACATGCAGCGTGCACAAATCAATCTCTTGACGGAAAATTTTAGCCAGGGCTGGGCAGACTATGCTTACCGTGGGCTTGCCTACACCCGACAGTATCGGGTGTTGCCGTTCACGAGATGGCAAGGCCAAGACTTGCATGGTAAGTGTGTGGTGGTTCTGGCTGAGCAGGGCCTAGGCGATCAAGTCATGCTTGCTTCGTGCCTGCCAGACCTGTTGGCTTTAGGGCCTTCCAGAGTTGTTGTTGAGGTCATCGAGCGGGTCGCCCCGACGCTTGCCCGATCGTTTCCGGAGTGTGAAGTTGTTCGTAGTCTCCAGGACAGAAAAATGACGTGGGCGAAAACGGTTGGAGATGTCGACTACTTTGTCCCCTTGGGTAATTTGCCGCAATATTTTCGAAATAACCTGGAGGCTTTCCCAGGCACGGCCTATCTCAAAGCTGATCCAGATCGTGTAGCGTATTGGCGGCAGAAACTGGAGAGTGCCGGCCCCCGGCCATGGATTGGCGTTTCATGGCGGGGTGGTGTGCAGGCGACGCGACAGGTTCTGCGCTCAATGTCTCCTGCTGAGCTTGAACCCATGGTGGCTTCACTGGATGCTACCTGGATCAGTTTGCAGTACGGCTCTGTGGAGGAGGAGTTGAAGGTCGCCGAGGCTGCTCATGTCAAATTGACGCACTGGAATGAGGCCATTGCTGACCTGGACGAGTTTGCGGCGTTGATTCAAGCCTTGGATTGCGTGGTGACTGTGTGCAATACGACCGTTCACTATGCGGGCGCCCTTGGGAAGAAGGTGCTGGTGCTTGCGCCGCATATTCCGGAATGGCGCTATGGATTGACAAGCACCCGGATGCCATGGTATCCCGATGTAAGTGTGCTGCGACAACCGCACCACAATGACTGGCTGGGCGTTATTCGCGAGGCGACCCAGCGGCTTAAAGACAATTTTTGATACCTGCCCCGACAATTTTGTCGGGCGCTGCCACAAAAACCAGTTTTTTTCCTTAAACATTGCAAATTTGTGGCCTTCACTGCTTGGCATGGGAGTTGCTGGCTTTGATTGGCACGACTGCATATGTCGGGCACTTAGGTCGGTTCAATTTCAAGGAGTTTTTATGAAATCAATGCAAAAGGGTTTTACCCTTATCGAGCTGATGATCGTTGTAGCGATTATTGGCATTTTGGCTGCAGTGGCGTTGCCTGCTTATCAGGACTACACCATTCGCGCGCGCGCTTCCGAGGTGATTTTGGCTGGATCTGCAGCGCGCACATCCGTTACTGAGGCAGCTCAGCTGGCCAATACCATGGGTATCGGCAATCCCGCCGCTAGCGCAATTGCGCTCGGTATTTCATCGTCGAAATTCGTGTCCAGTGGTACCGTTGGCGATTCTGGAACCATTGCCATTGGCGCAAAGAGTGCAATTGGTACGGATGTATTCGCCGTGACTTTGACACCTACTTGGACCGGTCAGACGGTTACTTGGGTTTGCAACGCTTCTGTTCCGAAGTACGCCCCTGCCTCTTGCCGCGGTACCTGATCGTTTAACTTTAGATTGTGGAAGGGCGCATCACTGCGTCTTTCTACAAGTCAGGACTTAGATGTTGAGTTTTCTACGCGCGGGACGAAAATCCGAAATCAAGGAATTCGCAGTAGATCTGGCAGCCCAAATTGCCAAGCGTTATCCGCCCGCACTTGACAGTCAACCGGGAAAACGTCCTTCCGTCAATCGCCTAACGCGAATTACGGAAGATGCCTGTACCAAGGCAGTGGAATTCCACGATACGCACGAGCTGGGCTGGTTATCCCGCGCGCGATTGGGAAATCATTTCCGCTGGGCATTGGCCGAGCTAGGCTACACCAAAGAATTTGTCGACTTTGCTACAGAGGCTGTAGTTGTGCATATCAGTCGCAAACGCTAACGCAGTAGAACGGACACAGGGAGCGCCCCGACCCTAATATATTTGAGAGGGTCGGCACCGTGGGCGTGGCGCTATTATTACAGTCATGCCAAACATCAACGACCACGAATACAGCATCTTCAGCCAGAATGGTGAGGACGGAATCATTGCCTTTCTGACCGGTGGGTTGAAGGACAATCGCAAGCGGTTCATCGAGATCGGCACTGCAGATGGCGGCGAGAATAACAGTCTCTATCTGCTCAAGCTCGGCTGGACTGGGCTGGGCATTGATGCAGACCCCGAGAACATCCGGCGGTATATGGCCCGCATCACCCACAAGCCGTTTGCGGAGCGCCTGACCCTGGCCCGCATGAAGGTCGGCTGGGACAACTGCCAATGGATTGTTGACGAGTACGGCGACAAAAATCCGGACTTCTTTTCACTGGACATCGACAGCGTCGATTACTACGTGGCCTACCGGATGTTACAGCTGGGCTTTCGCCCCTCGGTCGTTTGCTGCGAGTACAACGCCTTTCTGGGCAAGGGTCCGCTGACGGTGATGTATGAGGAGGACTTCTCGCGCAGGCGGCTTGATCCCCAGCGCGGCCTGTACTTCGGCGTTGGCGTCGGCGCTTGGAGGCATTTGTTCGCACAGTATGGCTATAAATTCTGCGGCGTGGACACGGCGGGAGTGAACGTCTTTTTCTGCCGGCCTGAAGCCTTCGCGCCGGGCTTCCTGGGCGATGTTAACGGCCCCGAGCATGCTTACACCCGGATTTTTGTGAACAAATTCCGTATGCCTGGCGAAGAGCTTGAGCGCGAGTTGTTGGGGCGGTCAGACCTGGTTTTTGTCGACGTAACCGAGGAGAGTGTGGAAGACATCGTGGCCGATTGCGAACTGCCGCCGGCGGATGGCCCGCAGGTGTTCACACTCGGTCCGTCGGCTGTTGCAGACGCCAGGCCGGTGGCCGCGGTGAGCTCAGGAATCAACCCTCCGAAGAAGATGCCGGTCGTTCATGCGGCAGCGACCTTTCATGCGGAAGGCTACGAACGCTTTGGCAAGGAGTTCATCGAGTCGTTCCGGCGCCACTGGCCGAAGGAAACCAAACTGTGGATTTTTGCTGAAGGTTGCAAGCCCGAGGGCTGCGACCGGGTGATCGTACGCGATCTGCACGAAGACGCGCGAGACCTGGTCGAATTCAAGCAGCGGCATGCCGCGAATCCCGGCGCACGCGGTCATTTCGGTGAAACCTATCAATACATGCTGGACTCGGTGCGATGGAGCCACCGGATTTTTGCGCTGCGCGAGGCAGCTCTGCGTAGCGATGCGGACATCCTGGTGAACATTGACGCGGACATCGTCTGTTTCCAGAACATGCCGATGGAGTTTCTGGCGACGCTGATGCCTGAAGACGCGGACATAGGCTTTATGCCGCGTAGAAACATCTACTCGGAGTGCAGCTTCGTCCTCTACAACCTGAGAAATCCTGTCGTTCGCAAGTTCATCCTGGATCACACGGACTACTACACCCACGACAAGATTTTCACGCTGGCACGATGGACCGATTGCCACGCCTTTGATTCCATGGTGGCCGCTCACCGCAAAGCCTCAGACCTGAAGTTCTACAACATCAACGAGGGCGTGCCGGATTCCATGCACCCCTTTGTCAACGGTCCTCTTGGCCGGTACATGGACCACTTAAAGGGCGGGCGCAAGGACGAGGGGCGTTCCAGCGACAAAGACCTGGTCGTTGTGCGCACCGAAGAGTACTGGGCCAAGGCGCGTACGGCCGACAGGTAAAGGTAACTCTATTTTGCCCCTGAAAAGGGTGCTCCATAGCTGATGGTAAAAATCAAGTAACGGAGAATTGAAGATGAGCAAGACAAAAGACGGACATCAGCGGGGCAAGTACTCTTTGAATTCAAGCTGGTAACAGTGCACCTGGTGAAGGCTGGGCAAGCGGTAATGGCGAAGGTGCCGGGGATGCCCACCAGACGCTGCCGTTACCGTATCAGGACCGCTGATCGGCGCGCAGCATGTGCTGCTTTTCCTCGAACCAAGGGTTTGCATAGTCACAGGAAGTGAACTCGTTGAAATACGGCCCGCCAGTGGTGTAGTGCACATTAGCAACGTCTGCGCGTGGCTTGTCGTAGCCGACCAGATGATTCCAACCCGGTGGCAACTCGCCGATCAAGCCGTCATCGCCCAGCCACTTGAATTGATGCAGTTCAAGACCGCTGGCGGTATTGACGAACTCCGGCGACAGTGCCTGGCACTTCGCATTGTTGAATAGGACCACACTTGACCAGTTCTTTTTGCCGTAGGCGGTCTGCTTCTCATTGTGAAATTTCGACGACTCGAGGGGGACATGGTTGTGCTTGACACACATCACCGCGTAACGCTCGTCACGCATAGCCCACAAGTTCGCGATGTCGTCCAGTACGAGCATGTCGCAATCCATGAAAACGGACCATCCCTCGTAGTTGCTCAGGTGGGGCGTGAGAAAGCGGGAAAAGGAAAAGTCTGTTGACTGGAGCGGATCCCGGTTTCGCCACATCAACTCTTTCAGGTTGTTCAAGGCCAGCGGGATGAAGCTCACGGGTTGTGACGAGCGTGCGAGGATGCTGTGGGTCAGCACATGCCAGGCCACCGTCTCGCGAGGGTCAAAACCGATGAAAATTCGGATCATGAAGGTGTGCCTCCAGACTCGGCAGCTACAGGAAACTCCATGAAAACCTGCTTGATGTACGCGGACTTGTAAATGCCATAAACAATGGCGATATCAAGCAGGCCGCAGCTCGCCAAAAACAGCTCCGGGCGCCGCCACACATCGGCATGCCACAAAAACCAGCCCAGCACGCCGAGATTGATGACCGCTGTGGTCGCTAGGATGACGCGGCCATTGCGCCAGATAAATCTCAATATTGCACCCGCCGATGGGTGCCGGGAAAAGCCCGCGTAGGCGAGGGCCAACACAGGTGCTTCCAGAAGCAGCACAGCGGCCGACAAGCTGCTGCTGGCCAGCTGGATGGCGTCAGGCGATCTGCGCGAGGCCAGGGTGATGATGAGGAGTAACCAGTGCCGGCCCAGAAACGCCATGGCCAGCCACAGGGGACCCGGGATGCTCAGGACGCCGAAGCGATTGACATTCAGGTAGCGCTCGTCCATTTCAGCCATGGTCAAATATAGCGCAAGAAGTGCCCGAGGCGGGTCACCTTCCTCGCGCTCATTGACGCCCTTAGTCGACTTTGCGGTTGTGCGATACGCTGGTGGCCATCTGCTTTACGTTAGAGTGCGGATATGACGATTTTGGTTACTGGCTTGTCAGGCTTTGTAGGCGCGCACATTTGCCCACTTGTAAACGCGGTGGATTTGGGAGGTAACGACAGGTTTGTCGATCTCAGAGACCCAGCCGGGGTTCGCCAGGCGGTGAGCCGACTGTCTCCAGCTGCCGTCATTCATCTCGCCGGCCAAAGCTCAATCGGTGGCGCGATTGAGAATCCGCTAGAAACTTATGAAGTCAATTTCATGGGAACTCTGAATCTCTTGAATGCGCTTCGGGACGCTGGCTTTAAGGGGCGATTTCTTTACGTAGGATCGGCGGAGGTGTACGGCGTCGTGCCTGAAACAGAGCTGCCGGTGATTGAAAATCGGACCCTGCAACCGCAAAATCCGTACGCCGTAAGCAAAGTTGCCGCCGAGGCCCTTTGCTACCAGTGGAGTCAAGCAGGGCCTTTCGAAATTGTCATGGCACGACCGTTTAATCATATTGGGCCAGGGCAGACAACGCGATTTGCGGTGGCTGATTTTGCCCAACAAATCACGCGCGCGCGTATGGGCAAAAGGGATCCCATCCTTCAGACAGGTGACGTGGATACTACGCGGGACTTTACCGATGTGCGCGACATTGCCAGGGCCTACGTCTCGCTGCTTGAGACGGGCGCCAATGGTGAAACATATAACGTATGTTCGGGCGTTGAGAAAAGCTTGCGGGAGATCATCGCTGTGCTGTGCAAAACTGCGGGGGTGGAAATGCACATAGAAGTTATGCCAGAACGCCTTCGCAGCAGTGATCGACGACGAATGCGTGGTAGCTTCGAGCGTCTGCACTCACGAACCGGCTGGCGGCCGCAAATTCCAATGGAAAAGACTTTGCAGGACATCATGAATTACTGGTACAAAAGGGAAAGCGTGTGACAGCACTCACAGCGGGCGCAATAGGACAGGATGCCCCATGCAGAATGCCAGTCCACTAGAGGGAAACTTTTGACCTTCATCAACCGTATTTTGATTAGTCACGGTCGTGGAATTTATTCATTACCCGGAAAAAGACGGATCCGGTAGCTCGGATTCAGCCAGGCAAACGAAACGGCTTAGGGCGCAAATCGGGACAGCCTATATACATAGTAGCTCCTCATAGCCTTTACCAAGCCCCACCCCTAAGGAATCTCTGCAAAACTCAGCCAACCGGTGAGTTCTGAGAAGCGTTATATGTCGATGAAACAAATCAGCCTTGCTGCCAGCGGATACGAGCTTGTCACCAAGAGGACGCGCAAGCGCGTGT
>NZ_JACDDD010000054.1 GCF_013817205.1 Polaromonas sp. | reverse complement strand
GCACTCCGGATTGAATTCGGTATTTGGATGTTCTCTTCTTCCCCCACCCGTCGGGCTGGGCCGAGGAGCGGAGCCGAAAACGGATCAGGACGAGCGATTGTCTGAGGCGCTAGCCGAGTTCGAGCTCGACCCCGTTTTCGGCGAGCACCGGCTTGTTGGCAGACCACCTGGCAGGAGCTTGCGAACACAGACCCCGGATCAAGTCCGGGATGACAAAGTTTGCGGCTTACAAGCCGAGAAACGCCCTCACCACCGCCACCGTGCGCGCCGGGTCTTCCTCGTGCGGCACGTGGCCCAGGTCGTCAAACACCACCAGCCGGCTGCCAGCGATGTCGCGCACAAACCGCTGACCAAACTCCGGCGGAATCAGGCGGTCCTGCCCGCCCCAGAGAATCAGCGTCGGTATGGCCAGCGTCTTCAAGCCGGCCACGTCACCGGTGTAACCCTGGTCCATACGCCGGCCCAGCGCCTTGCGGTTGCCTGCGCGCAAGGTCATGTCGCGGTACAAATCCACCAGTTCAGGCGTCACCTTTGACGGATTGCCATACACATTGCGCACGCTTTTCTCCACAATGCTGCGCGGCAGCGTGTACTGCGTCAGCACCCGCAGCCCCGGCGTACGTGCAATCCGAAAACCCAGAGGCAAAGAAGGCGGCTGGCTGGCCGACTCCAGCGGATACCCGCTGGCGTCAACAAGCACCAGCTTTGCCACGCTTTGCGGCAGCGCCACCGCAGTGGCCCAGGCGACCTGCCCGCCCAGTGAATTGCCGGCCAGCACAAAGCGCTGCACGCCCAGCTGGTCCATCACTGCGGTGACAAAACGCACATAAGCCTGCACCGAATAATCATCTTGCCGGTTTGGCCCGGTCAATGCAAAGCCCGGCAAATCAAAGCGGATCACGCGCCGCTGCCCGCTAAGGGCTGCGGCCCAGCCCTCCCAGGTGTGCAGGCTGGCCGAGGTACCGTGAATCAGCACGATGGGCAGCCCGTCGTTCCGCGGACCCTCGTCCCGCAGATGCACCTGCATGCCGTCGATGGCGATGAACTGGGAAGGCGGCTGCGCCCAGCGCGGCTTGAGCGCTTCCAGCGGCTGGTCCGGCGCCCAGGTCGCGATGACAAGCACGGCGCCCAGGACGAACGTACCCACCAGAAAGAAAAGCAGGGAACGAAGAAACAATTTCATGATGCGCCGCCTCGACGGGCTTGGCCCGCGAAATAAACCCGCAGCTTGCCACAGGGCCGGCCCCTGCTGCGCCTGACGTATGGGGCGGGGTGCATCACCGCAAGACCGCAAGCAGCGCCGGCGGGCCATTTCGCTATGATTTTAATAGCTGCTTACCCTTGTCCAGCAAGGGCCAGAGGCCGATTTAATGCCGAACGAAGCCCAGACGGGCTAACGCCCGGTCGCACCGCGGCGTGACTGCGACTGGTTGCCGCTGCCGATCTGGGACTCACGGTCGCTGCGGCTTTCCGGCGTGCGTTCACCTTCGTTCTTCTGGGTGGGCGCCTGTTCGCCAACCTTGTTGTGGTCGTTCGCAACCTTGCCGGTTTGAGGCGTTTGATGGTCGCGGAAATTGCTGCTCTTCATGATGGGCTCCTGTTGAAAGAGTGGTTGGGTGATCCCATTCTTTCCCCCGGCGTCCCCACGCTTGTCAGACAGCGCCGCGTGCGCAGGCACGACAACGCGCCTGAGGCCATATTGCTATGGTTTTTATAGCTGCTACCGCACGTCAGTCGGGGGCTGACCGCCGATTTGGCTGCAATCCTCAGCCGATGGGCCGGATCCCGATCAACGCGCCATGCGCCCAAAAAGCAAACAGCGCCCAGCCTGCCACACCCACCACCACCGTCGCCAGCGTGCCGGACGTGGTGCCGGGCACATACACCGTGCCGGCCGCCCGATCACGCGCCCGCGCCGCGCGAAAGCTCAGCGCCGCCCACACCAGAAAGCTGCCGAACAGCACGACGTGCGCCAGGTTGCCGTTGGCCAGCAGGTGGGCCAGCGCCCAGACCTTCACCGACAGCACCATGGGGTGGTGCAGCCGCGCCTTGATGGCGTTGCGCGGCACATAAGTGGCCGCCAGCAACACAAAGGCGATCAAGGTCAGCAAAGAGGCCAGGTGCCGCATGCCGCGCGGCGGCATCCACAGCTGCACCGGCTGCTGCCGCGCCAGGCTGAAGCCCCAGACGATTAGGACGAAGCCAATGATGGACAACACGGCGTAAACCGCCTTCCACGGCAGCTCGCCCACCCGCGCGATGGTGGCGCTGCGCCAGCCGTCGGCCACGACGCGGACCGAGTGCACCCCCAGGAAAACCAGCAGCCCGAGTAGCAGAATCATCATGACGCGTCTCCTTGATGTAAATATGCGCAATTATGGGCGTGATGTGGTGCACCAGGGCCAGGGCCGTTTTGCTATCACAATAGTAGCTGCCTACCCCCGCCAGACGGGCGCTGAGGGCCAATTTGATGCCTGGCTGGCAGGCGCCTGAGCGACACGCCATAGGGCATTGCCCTTAATTCTTAATATGTCGCTTGTGTAAACTGGGCGTCTTCCTGCCGAGTGTGAACCCCGACTTCTGATGCGCCTGCGAATTTTCCTTGTCGAAGACAGCCCCGTCATCCGCGACGCCCTGTCCGAATCGCTCGAAGAGCTGGTCGGCGCCCGCATGGTCGGCTGGGCCTGCAACGAAGCCGACGCCACAAAGTGGCTGGACGACAACCCCAGCGACTGGGACCTGGCCGTGGTCGACCTCTTCCTGCTGCAGGGCAGCGGCCTGAATGTGGTCAAAAGCTGCAGCAACCGCGAGCTGCGCCAGAAAATCGTCGTCCTTACCGGTTATGCCACCCCCCAGATGCGCCAGCGCTGCCTGGCCGCCGGCGCCGACGCCGTCTTCGACAAAGCCACCGAGATCGACGAGTTCACCAACTACGCCATCAACGAGGTGGAGCGGGTGACGGGCGAAACGCGGTACTGACAGCCGCCGGGGCCTGCCTTCAAGCCCTGGACACGGCGCACAAAGCCGCAAGACGCCCCCGACCCGCTATTATTTTCATAGCTACTGACGCACTCCCCATAAGGGCTGGTGCTCGTTTTGATGCATAAAAGTCAGCGTGTAGCATCAGGCCCAGCGCCTGCTTCTGCTTCTGCTTCGGGCCACAGCCTTGGAAAATAAAACCGCAGCGCGTGCTGCGGCACACCAAAGCGCAGCTTGCCGTGCGGGGAATTGGTCACCAAGAGGCCGCGCTTGAGCAGCGCCGTCACCTGCGCCGTGGCCAGCCGCTCGCTTTGCAGCGTTGCGGGGTGCCAAGACCCCCGACAAGCCCCCTCCCGGATCACTCACACGTCGGCGTACTTCGCCATCAATGCAGAAACGGCGGGCTTCGCGCAGCGCTGCAGCAACATCAACAAGGCGTGATCGGGCTGCCCAACCCGGTGCCGCGTCCGCAAGTCATGCTGAATCTGCCCCAGCAGCGAAGCCGCCATTTCCGCATCAGCCAGCGCCCGGTGGGCACGGCCGGCGTGAGGCAGCTGGTGGTAGTCCACCAGCACGCCCAGCTTGTGGCTGGATGCCTGGGGGTACAACCTTCTGGACACAAGCATGGTGCAGGCAAAGGGCTGCGCCGCCGCGCCACCGGCACGCGCCAGCTCGGCATGCCAGAACCTGCGGTCAAATGAAGCGTTGTGCGCCACCATGGGCGCGTTGCCGACAAAGCGGCTGGCTTCCCGCATGACCCGGGCTGCGTCCGGCGCGGCGGCCACCATCGCGTTGCTGATGCCTGTCAGGCTGGTGATGAAGGCCGGGATGTGAACGCCAGCATTCATCAGGCTCTGGAAGCGGTCCACCACGCAGCCGTTTTCAACCAGCACGATGGCCACCTCGGTGGCGCGGTCACCCATGGCGGGCGACAGGCCGGTGGTTTCAAAGTCGATGACGGCGATGCAGCTCATGGGCGGCATTCCGGCCACCGGGCCCTCGCCTGGCATGCCTTCACGGCTTTTTCAGGCCTTCAAGCGCCTCCAGATCCGCCAAGTCCTTGTGCCGGCCAACGGCCCTTTTATTGATCTTGAAGTCGTCCAGCGAAATAAAGCCTAGTTCAAGGCCATCAACAACAACAGCTAGGCGGCGCTGATAACAATCCACGAAGTCCACACCGTCAATACTCGTTAACAAGTCAATGCGCGCCGGTGGGTAACCCATCTGGATGACATGGTTGGGCGTTGTCAGATCCGCTTTGCTGATGCCGAGGCTTCCAAATCCGAATTGAGCAAGCGCCGTCAGAACCCGGTCTGCATTGCTCGCATCCGTCCCGATCCAGAAGTCCAGATCACCGGTATAACGCGGGTGGCCATACGCAGCTAGTGCGTACCCACCTACCACCAGATATTCAACCTTGTTTAAGTTGAATAACGCGGCAAACTCTTTGAAGTCTGAAGTCAACATGGGACTGTCCTTGGCTGTGCTGAAGGCGCAACGCCTCAACGGCATCAATCCGGGCCTGAACCGGCTGCGCAAGCCAATAGGCCAGGTCCCCGCCCTCCTGGACGGTATGCAGCTGGGTAAGTTTTACCGTGCGCTTCATGCTCTTACACGTCGATATTCGCAGCCCGCAGCGCATTCGTCTCAATAAAATGCCGGCGCGGCTCAACCTCGTCGCCCATCAGCATGGTGAACACGTGATCGGCTTCGATCGCGTCGTCGATCTGCACGCGCAGCAGGCGGCGCACGGTCGGGTCCATCGTCGTTTCCCACAACTGGGCCGGGTTCATCTCGCCCAGGCCCTTGTAGCGCTGGCGTGCGGTCGCGCCTTCGGCCTGCACGATCAGCCAGGCCATGGCGTCGCGGAAGGTCTCAACTTTTTCTTCCTTCTGGCGCTCGCCTTCGCCGCGCATGGCCTTGGCGCCTTCGCTCATCAGGCCCTTGAAGGTGACGGCAGCTTCCACCAGAGCGGCATAGTCGGCACCGTGCACAAAGTCTTGCGTCAGCACGCTGCTCTTGACGTTGCCGTGGTGGCGGCGGCTGATGCGCAGGATCGGTTTGTCATTGCGGGCGTCGAACTCGCCGGCCACTTCGGCTGTCGGCAACTGGGCCTGCAGCGCCATGGCAGAGCGTTCGGCGTCTTCTACGGTGTCCAGGTTCAGCGCCACGCCGTCGGCAATGGCTTTGAGCGCTTCGGCGTCCATGTAGCCGCGCAGGCGCGCAATGACCTGCTCGGCCAGCTGGTGTTTGCGCGCCAGCTCGGCCAGCGTGTCGCCGGTCAGCAGCGTGCCCTTGCCGGTCGATGGGTCTGCGCCGGTCTGTACTGCAGCGTCTTTCAGCGCAATTTTCAGCAAAAAGCTGTCGAGCGCCGGGCCGTCTTTCAAGTACTGCTCTTCCTTGCCAGACTTGACCTTGTACAGCGGTGGCTGCGCAATATAGATGTGGCCGCGCTCCACCAGCTCTGGCATCTGGCGATAGAAAAAGGTCAGCAGCAGCGTGCGAATGTGCGCGCCGTCCACGTCAGCGTCGGTCATGATGATGATGCGGTGGTAACGCAGCTTGGCAACGTTGAAGTCATCGTTGCCGGTGGTGCCGCCGGCCTTGCCGATGCCGGTGCCCAGGGCGGTGATCAGCGTCAAGATTTCGTTGCTGGTCAGCAGCTTTTCATAACGCGCTTTTTCGACGTTCAGGATCTTGCCGCGCAGCGGCAAGATTGCCTGGAACTTGCGGTCACGACCCTGCTTGGCAGAGCCACCGGCAGAGTCACCCTCGACGATATAGATTTCGCACAGTGCCGGGTCTTTTTCCTGGCAGTCGGCCAGCTTGCCGGGCAGGCCCATGCCGTCGAGCACACCCTTGCGGCGTGTCATGTCACGCGCCTTGCGGGCGGCCTCACGCGCGCGCGCGGCTTCGATAATCTTGCCCACGATGATCTTGGCGTCGTTGGGTCGCTCCTGCAGGTAGTCGGCCAGCAGCTTGCTGACGATGTCTTCAACCGGGCCGCGCACCTCGGAGCTGACCAGCTTGTCCTTGGTCTGGCTGGAGAACTTGGGCTCAGGCACCTTGACGCTTAGCACGCAGGTCAGGCCTTCACGCATGTCGTCACCGGTGACCTCGACCTTGGCCTTCTTGGCCAGCTCGGTTTCTTCGATGTACTTGTTGATCACGCGGGTCATCGCGGCACGCAGGCCGGTCAGGTGGGTGCCGCCGTCACGCTGCGGAATGTTGTTGGTGAAACACAGCACCTGTTCGTTGTAGCCGCTGTTCCACTGCATGGCGACCTCGACACCGATGTTGGTGTTCTGGTCGCTCTGGCGGTCGCCCATGGCGTGGAACACGTTGGGGTGCAAAACCGTCTTGCCCTTGTTGATGAAATTGACAAAACCCGTCACGCCACCGGCGCCGGCAAAGTCGTCTTCCTTGCCACTGCGCTCGTCCTTCAGGCGGATCTTCACGCCGTTGTTCAAAAAGCTCAGCTCGCGCAGACGCTTGCTCAAAATTTCGTAATGGAAGTCGTTGTTCTGCTGGAAGATGTCGGTATCGGGCAGAAAATGCACCTCGGTACCGCGCTTGTCGGTGTCACCCAGAACCTGCATGGGCGAGACATCGACACCGCCGACCTGCTCGATGATGCGGTTCTGTACAAAGCCCTTGGAGAACTCCATCACATGGACTTTGCCTTCGCGGCGAATCGTCAGGCGCAGCATTTTGGACAATGCATTCACGCAGCTCACGCCCACGCCGTGCAGGCCACCCGAGACCTTGTAGCTGTTCTGATTGAACTTGCCGCCGGCATGCAGCTCGGTCAGCGCAATTTCTGCCGCAGAACGTTTGGGCTCGTGCTTGTCGTCCATCTTGATGCCGGTCGGGATGCCGCGGCCGTTGTCCACCACGCTGATGGAGTTGTCCAGGTGGATGGTGACCATGATGTCGTCACAATGGCCGGCCAGCGATTCATCAATGGAGTTGTCGACCACCTCGAACACCAGGTGGTGCAAGCCGGTGCCGTCAGACGTGTCGCCGATGTACATACCTGGGCGTTTGCGCACGGCCTCCAGGCCTTCCAGGATCTGGATAGAGCCTTCGCCATACCCTTCTGATGCGCCGGCCTGGTTGGAATCTATTTTGGGCTGGAAATTGGAGCTGCCCTCAGCGCCTTCACCCGAATGAACACCTTCGCCGACAGGGCCGGGTTCAACAGGAGTGGCTTCGCTGGCTTGATTTTCTTGCGTCATAACTACGTTTTCTCAATCTCTTCAATGACCGAACCCGCTTTGGCAAGCGGGTTCGGTGAGGTGGCAGTGCATTTTTTTGTACTGTAGATACGCTTAAATTCGCATCGGCATCACGACGTATTTAAAGGCCGCATCGTCGGGAATGGTCAGCAGCGCCGAGCTGTTGGAGTCGGCCAGTTCGATCTTGACCATGTCTTGCTCCATATTGGTCAGGGCATCAATCAGGTAAGTCACGTTGAAACCAATTTCAATTGCGTCACCGGCATAGTCAATGTCGAGCTCGTCCACAGCTTCTTCCTGCTCGGCATTGTTGGACGCCACGCGCAGGGTGCCGGGCTCGATGTTCAGGCGCACACCCTTGAACTTCTCACTGGTCAGGATGGCGGTGCGCTGCAGGCTGGCCAGCAGCGGCATTCGGCCCAGGGTGATGATGTTCTTGTGGTTCTTCGGGATCACGCGGTTGTAGTCGGGGAATTTGCCCTCTACCAGCTTGGTGACAAACTCCATGCCTTCGAAGCTGAACTTGGCCTGGTTACCGGCAAACTGCATTTCAATCGCGCCTTCCTTGTCGCTGAGCAGGCGCTGCATTTCCAGCACGGTCTTGCGCGGCAAAATCACTTCCTGGCGCGGCACTTCAACATCAAGCGTAGCCGACGAAAACGCCAGCCGGTGCCCGTCGGTGGCCACCAGGCTCAGCTGCTTGCCTTCGGCGACGAACAGGATGCCATTGAGGTAATAACGGATGTCGTGCACAGCCATCGCGAACGACACCTGGTTCAGCAGCTCCTTCAGCACCTTTTGCGGCACTGAAAAACTGGGGCCAAAGTTGGCGGCTTCCTGCACCAGCGGAAAGTCTTCCGCCGGCAGCGTTTGCAGCGTGAAGCGACTCTTGCCACCCTTGAGAATCAGCTTGTTCTGTGCCGACTCCAGCGACACGGTCTGGTCGCTGGGCATAGAACGCAGGATGTCGATCAGCTTGCGCGCGCCCACGGTGGTGGTGAAGTTGCCTGTATCGCCATCAAGCTCGGCAGTGGTGCGGATCTGGATTTCCAGATCGCTGGTGGTCAGCTGCAATTGCGAGCCCGTTTTGCGGATCAGCACGTTGGCCAGAATTGGCAGGGTGTGCCTGCGCTCCACGATGCCGGCGACCGATTGCAGAACCGATAAAACTTTATCCTGAGTGGCTTTGAGAACAATCACTGTCTTAACCTCTTATTTCTTTAATTCAAATTAGTAGTAGTAGATAAGGGCAGCACGTTTCTGTGGACATCCCTATTTTCTTCTTTTTGATCAACTACTTGGCGCTTGTTTAACCATGTGGCAAGGCTCCCCTGAACCTTGCTGCCCCATATGAACAACTTTGCCGAATCCACCCGGCCTGTGGATAAGCCTGTAGTTGTGCAAAAGTTGTCCCCACAGTTGTCAGCTCAGCCTGGATACGGGAAAAAGTGGCTGAAAAAGTATTCATTTCAACCTTTCAGGGTTTGTTCCAGCACATGCAGCTGCTGATTCAGTTCGGTCATCTGCTGGCGCTCGGCCGACATCTTGCGGACAGCGTGCAGCACGGTGGTGTGGTCGCGGCCGCCAAACAGCTCGCCGATCTCCGGCAGGCTTTTCTGGGTGAGTTCCTTGGCCAAATACATGGCGATCTGGCGCGGCCGGGCAATGCTGGCCGGGCGCTTCTTTGAATACATGTCGGCGACCTTGATCTTGTAATAGTCGGCGACGGTTTTCTGGATGTTTTCAACGGAGATCTGGCGGTTCTGGATGGACAACAGGTCGCGCAGCGCCTCCCGCGCCAGTTGGATGGAGATTTCCTTGAGGTTGAAGCGCGAATAAGCCAGGATCTTGCGTAGCGCGCCTTCCAGCTCACGCACGTTCGAGCGTACGTTTTTGGCTACAAAAAAAGCGACTTCCTCGGGCATGACTGCGCCTTCGGCCTCGGCCTTGCGGATCAGGATAGCCACGCGCATCTCAAGCTCGGGCGGCTCAATGGCGACCGTCAGGCCGGAATCAAAACGCGACACCAGGCGTTCATGGATGTCGGCCAGGCCCTTGGGATAGGTGTCACTGGTCAGCACGATGTGCGACTTTTTGGTCAGCAAGGCTTCAAACGCATTGAAGAACTCTTCTTGCGTGCGGTCCTTGTTAGCGAAGAACTGGACGTCGTCGATCAGCAGCAGGTCCAACGAGTGGTAGCGCTCCTTGAAGTCGTCGAAGGTCTTGCGCTGGTAGGCTTTAACCACATCCGAGACGAATTGTTCCGCGTGGATGTAGAGAACTTTGGCAGCGGGGTTGTCGGCCAGCAGCTTGTTGCCGATGGCGTGCACCAGATGGGTTTTGCCCAAACCGACGCCGCCGTAAATGAACAGCGGGTTGTAAAGCTGGCCCAGGCTGCTGGACACATGCATGGCGGCAGCCCGGCCCATGCGGTTGGCCGTCCCTTCGATCAGGGTGTCAAAGGTCAGCGCGGTATTGAGCCGGCTCTTGAAGGGCGCGCCGGCGACTTCTTCGGGCACACCCAGACCAACCGGCTCGGACACTCCATTACCTTCAAAGCTGCGTGTCAGTGGCACAGCACGGACGGCAGCTTCGCGCTGAGCGAGCGCTAACTCCAACGGAACAGGGTGACCAGAAATTTTTTCCAGCAGGGCGGAAATCCGGCCAGCGTACTGCGCGCGGATCCAGTCCAGCTTGAAACGGTTGCCGACCTGAATGGTGACCTTGGACAGGTCAGCCGTTACTTCGGCGACCAGCGGACGGATCCAGGTGTTGAACTGCTGCTCGGGCAGTTCCTGCGCCAGATGATCGACGCAGCTTTGCCACAAGTCCTGGCTGGAACTGAGAACGGATCCCTCACGCATGGGTGGTTTGTTCTGGACAGACGCAATCGCCAGCAGGCTTGTGCTTGTGGATATTATTAATTTTTGGCACCCGTTATTGTAGTCGCGTGGCCTAGTTATCCACAAAAAGATTCCTGCGGGTTTTAACCTAGTGGGGCCGGTCTGGCCGTAGCGTGCCATCTCAGCCTTTACCGCCACTGAAGGGCCTAACTTGTTGCCAGCGTTGGGAAATCTGCGATAATCATGGGTTTCCCTGACACACCGCTGGTTTGCTCGCCGGTTTTTTACCGCCAACCACGCATTGCGGATTTTGCAAAGGGAGCTTTGTAGCCTGTAGGACCATCATGAAACGCACATACCAACCTTCCAAAGTCAAACGCGCCCGCACACACGGCTTCCTGACCCGCATGAAAACCCGCGGCGGCCGCGCAGTGATTGCTGCGCGTCGCGCCAAAGGCCGCAAGCGCCTGGCTGTATAAGCCTGTCTCCGGCTGCCGGTTGCTTTAAGCGCGGACGCCAGGCGCCAGTGCAGCGGCTTCAAACCCGACCCCAGTTCCAGGCAGTCCTTGCCGGCGCCATCGTTGCAAAAACATTGCATTTTGCATTGCACCGCAATGCACTCGATGCCATGAATGCACAGATCGTCGCCGCCAAAACCCACGCCACGCCGGACCTCTTTCCGGTGCATGACACCTGGGTCGGGGCGATGGTGCCTAAACGCTGGGCCAAACGCGCAGTGACCCGCAACGCCATCAAAAGACAGATCTACACCGTGAGCGCTGATTTTTTGCCCTCTTGTCCCCAAGCTGCCTGGGTGGTGCGCCTGCGGCGTGATTTTTCCCGCAAGGAATTTGTCAGCGCCAGCTCGGAAGCCCTCACACAGGCCGTCCGCACCGAGGTGCGGGCCCTGATGCAGGCCGCGGCGAGCGCCCCATGAGCGCCCTGACCACCTTGCGCTGCACAGCTGCTGCGATTTACCGTCTGCCGCAAAAACTCCTGGTGGGCCTGGTCAAGGGTTACCGCCTGTTGCTGAGCCCGTGGCTTGGCTCGTCCTGCCGGTTTGACCCCACCTGCTCGGCTTATTCGCTGCAGGCCTTGCAGCAGCATGGCGCCACCAAAGGCAGCTCCCTGACGCTGTACCGCCTGGCGCGTTGCCACCCCTGGTGCAACGGTGGCTACGACCCGGTGCCCTCGTCGCGGCCGGGCGCTGGCCGATTTCCCCTATTCACCCGCCTGGTCACACCCGTGACTTCGATCCCCTCTAAAAAGAAGCCGTCATGAACGACATACGCCGCACCATCCTGTGGGTGATTTTTGGTTTTTCCATGGTCCTGTTGTGGGACCAGTGGCAGCTGTTCAACGGCAATAAGGCCACATTTTTCCCGTCGCCAACGCCCGCTGCCCCCACGGCGCCAGCTGCCAAGCCAGCTTCGACGTCCGGCGTACCGGCGGGTCCTGTTGGCAGTGGTGCTGTGCCTGCGCCTGCAGCCACGCCGGGCGCCGCAGCCTTGCCAGGTGCCGTGCCGACAAGCACGCCTTCTGCCACCAAGCAGCGCCTGGTTGTCACGACCGATTTGCTGACGCTGACTTTTGACACCGAGGGCGGCACGCTGGTCGGCTCTGCCTTTCCAAAGCTGAAGGATGTTGACGGCAAGACCGACGGCTTTGTGCTGCTCGACGAAAGCGCAGCGCGCGTCTATGTGGCCCAGTCCGGCCTGATCGCGGGCGGCGGTGGCGGCAGCTTCCCGACCCACAAGACACCCATGACCGCCGTGCCCGGTGAGCGTCAGTTGAAAGACGGGCAGGACAGCCTGGAGGTCAAGTTTGAATCGGCCGAGGTCGGGGGCGTCAAGCTGGTCAAGACCTACACGCTCAAGCGCGGTGCCTACGACATCGCGGTGCGCCACGACGTGGTCAACAACGGCGCCAGCGCCGTGTCGCCGCAGCTGTACACACAGCTGGTGCGCGACGGCAACAAGCTGCCGGGCGAGTCAGCGTTTTATTCCACCTTTACCGGACCGGCCATTTACACGGAAGCGCAGAAATACCAGAAGATCGAGTTCAGCGACATCGAGAAGAACAAAGTGGATGTCGAGAAACAGGCCAGCAACGGTTTTGTGGCGATGGTCCAGCATTATTTTGCGACCGCCTGGATCCTGCCGGACGGCCTGAAGCGCGACATCTTCCTGCGCAAGGTTGACACCAACCTGTACGCCGTGGGCATGATCACGCCGCTGCAGGCGATCGCGCCCGGCGCCACCCAGTCCACCACGGCAAAACTGTTTGTCGGCCCGCAGGAAGAAAAGCGGCTCGAAGCCATTGCGCCCGGCCTGGAGCTGGTCAAGGACTATGGCTGGCTGACCATCCTGGCCAAGCCGCTGTACTGGCTGCTCGACAAGCTGTATAGCTTCATTCACAACTGGGGCTGGTCCATTGTGGCGCTGGTGGTGCTGCTGAAAATCGCGTTTTACTGGCTCAATGCCAAGGCTTATGCGAGCATGGCCAAGATGAAGGCGGTCAATCCCAAGATCATGGAAATGCGCGAACGTCTGAAGGACAAGCCTCAGGAAATGCAGCTCGCCATGATGAAGATCTACAAGGAAGAAAAGGTCAACCCCATGGGTGGCTGCTTCCCGATCATGATCCAGATCCCGGTGTTCATTGCGCTCTATTGGGTGTTGCTGAGCTCGGTGGAGATGCGCAATGCGCCGTGGATCCTGTGGATCAAGGACTTGTCTTCGCCGGATCCCTTCTACATTCTGCCGCTGTTGATGACAGCGACGACCATGCTGCAGACAGCGTTGAACCCGACACCGCCGGACCCGATGCAAGCCAAGCTGATGTGGTTCATGCCGCTGATCTTCAGTGTGATGTTCTTCTTCTTCCCGGCGGGTCTGGTGCTGTACTGGATCACCAACAACATCCTGTCGATTGCGCAGCAGTGGGTCATCAACACCCGCATGGGCGTGCCGCCGCAGTTCAACCTGCCGAAGTTTAAGTAACCCCCCGAAGCGTCTTCGACGCCTCCCCCCAGGGGGCGACGCCTGCGGCCCGGCAAAGCCGGTTCCGCGGTGTCTCTGGATAATGGCCCTATGCTAGCGCGACACCACGATCCGATTACGGCTATTGCGACCGCGCCAGGGCGCGGAGCGGTTGGCATCGTGCGGCTGTCGGGCAAGGGCCTGGCCGATGTGGTTGCGGCCATCTGCGGCAAGCCGCTGCAGCCGCGCCACGCTACGTACCTGCCTTTCCTGGACGCAGACGGACAGGTCATCGATCAGGGTCTGGCGCTTTATTTTCCTGCGCCACATTCCTACACCGGCGAAGACGTTCTGGAGCTTCAGGCCCATGGCGGGCCGGTGGTGCTGCAGCTGTTGCTGGCGCGTTGCCTCGAGGTGGCGGCAGAAAACGATAGCGACACGGGGCGGCCGCGCTTGGCAGGCCTGCGCCTGGCCCAGCCGGGGGAGTTCACAGAGCGGGCCTTTCTGAACGACAAGATCGATCTGGCGCAGGCCGAGGCGATTGCCGACCTGATTGACGCCAGCACCGAAACGGCGGCACGTTCGGCGGCCCGGTCGCTCTCGGGGGAGTTCTCAAACGAGGTGCATGTGCTGCTGGAGCGTCTGGTGCACCTGCGCATGCTGGTCGAGGCGACGCTGGATTTTCCGGAAGAGGACATCGACTTTTTGCACAAGGCCGATGCCCGGGGCCAGCTGGAGCGGCTGCAACGTACGCTGGCTGGCGTGATGCAGCGAGCGCAGCAGGGCGCAATTCTGCGCGAGGGCATCAAGGTGGTGATCGCCGGGCAGCCGAACGCTGGCAAAAGCTCGCTGCTCAATGCGCTGGCCGGCGCCGAACTGGCCATCGTCACGCCGGTGGCCGGCACCACGCGTGACAAGGTGTCGCAACTGATACAGATCGAGGGCGTGCCCCTGCATGTGGTGGACACGGCAGGCTTGCGTGACAGCCTGTTGCCGGAGGTCGACGAGGTAGAAAAAATCGGGATCGCGCGTGCCTGGGGTGAAATCGAGAGCGCCGACGCGGTGCTTTTCCTGCATGACCTGACGCGCCAGCACACGCCCGAGAACGAGCGGGTCGCGCGAAGCTATCGGGCCGACGACGCCGCCATCGCACAGGTTCTCGCAGCCAGGTTGCCCAGCCATATTCCGGTGATCGATGTCTGGAACAAATCGGATGCAGCTGGTGAGTCCGCTGTAGCTGCCGCGACGACGGGTGTAGTGATCTCGGCCAAAACCGGTGAAGGCCTGCAGCAGCTTCGCCAGCAACTGCTGCAGCTGGTGGGCTGGCAGGGCGCGCCCGAGGGCGTGTTCATGGCGCGCGAGCGACATGTGCGCGCTTTGCGCGAGGTGGATGCGCAGCTCACACGCGCTGTTGCCCAGCTTCGCGCGAAGGTGCCGGCGCTGGACCTGCTGGCAGAAGACCTGCGCCAGGCGCAAAACGCGCTCGGCCGCATTACCGGCGAGTTCACGCCCGACGATTTGCTGGGCGAGATATTCTCCAAATTTTGTATCGGCAAATAGGCCGGGTTATTCCCCCTCTGGAGAACCGATTGCGGCGGGTTACGGTTTTCCCCTCGATGTATCAGCTGTAAGCTTGCGTTAATGTCCCTTGCTGCAGCGGGCGTTGGCGGCGTATCTTCCGTGCATCATGAATGCACCTTTACCCACCCCTCTGCGTTTTGAAATCCAGGGCCTGGCCACTGCCATGGCGCACAGTCATGCCAGCGATGCATTGCGTTGCCAGTTCACGCCACAACAGTGGGACATTCTTGCAGGCTACATGCAGCCCTTTGCCATGCAGCAGGGCCAGGTGCTGATTGAACAGGGATCGACCGACCAGACCCTGTACTTCATTGAAAGCGGCTCGCTGAGTGTTCATTACGAGGACGACAAGGGGCGCGTGCGGCTCGCGCTGGTTGGTGCCGGAACGGTGGTCGGCGAAGGCGCTTTTTTCGCGCGCATGCCGCGCAATGCCACCGTGCAAGCGTCCAACGCCAGCAAGGTGTGGTGCCTGACGGCACTGCGCTTCAAGGAACTGTCAAACCGCCACAGCCCGATTGCCCTTGAGCTGACACTGGCCATGGGCGGTGTGCTTGCCAAACGCCTGTACAACCGGCCCAAGCGCGTGGCCGTGACCTGACAGCTTTGTCGCGGTGTTCTGGTGGCGTATTAACGGAAAAGCGTGACTTATTGCAGGCATCTGCGTCGCTTGTGCTGGGCCGGTGCCAACTTGGTCTTCGAGACCGGCGACAGATGCCGAAGGACAAGTAAACTACTTTGATCGCCGCCTGTCGGCCATCGTTTTTCAGGCGGGTGCTCATGTCGATTTTCAATTGGTTTTCCGGCAAATCCGGCGCAGACCATCAGGCAGCAACCAGGGCCCCGTCGGACAGCGGCACCTCGGGATTGACGCGTGACAAGCCGTGGGCACCGGGGTCGTCCAGGCCGGTGGCCGACGAGGTGCGCGGTGGCACGCAGAGGTCGCAGCGCCACGCCAAGCGTGAGCTTCTGTACACCGCAGTGCGCGAGGCCATGATCCGCGCGGGCGTGCTGTCCGGCGCCTACAAATTCAAGGTGCTGTCCCTGGATCCGCGTGGCGAGCAGTTCATGGTCATGGTGGACCTGGCGCAGGAGTTTAGCGCGCAAGCCGAGCGGCTGGCCGAAATGGAAGTGATGATTGCCCACAGCGCCAGGTCGCGCTACGACATCCGCGTTACGGCGGTCTACTGGCGCTTCAATGAGCTGGTTTCAGTGGCCCGGCCGGCGGGCGCCGCCCCGCAGGGCAACAGCCGTCCCGCCCCGCTCTACCACGCCGACGCAGCGCCGGTGCCTGCCATCCCTGCCCAGCCCGCACTGGTCACCTTGCCGGAAGTCGCCCCCACCGCCGAAAAGGCTGCCGTCAAGCGGTATGAGCCGATCCAGGCTGATGAAGTCGCGGCCTTCAAGCTGGCGCTGGCCGCCGCTTCGGCCCACGGGGTGCCCGCTGAAGCCTCGGTGCCGGGCCGCAGCGTGCCGCGCTCCTACACATTGTTGACAGGGTTTGAAGACACCGAGATGCCCGACTCGCCGGCTTTGGTGCCCGCGTTGAGCGCCACCCAGTACGGTGACCTCAATTAGGCATTAAAAAGGGCCTCAGCCCTTGCTGTACAAGCGCAAGCAGCTATTAATTTGATAGCAACTCACTACTCAATGCCCGGCGAAATCCAGCAGCGTGAACAGCGGCAGGCCTGATTCCCTCAGACGTGCTGAGCCGCCGAGCTCGGGCAAATCCACTATCGCCGCGCCCTCCATCACCGTGGCGCCGAGTTTTTCCAGCAGCTTCTTGCCTGCCATCATGGTGCCGCCAGTGGCGATCAGGTCGTCAATCAGCAGCACCCTGTCGCCGGGTTTCACTGCGTCAGTGTGCAACTCCACCGTGGCGCTGCCGTATTCCAGTTCGTAGGTTTCCTGCACGGTGGTGAAGGGCAGCTTGCCCTTCTTGCGAATCGGCACGAAACCGACGTTGAGTTCATAGGCCACCACGGCGCCGAGGATGAAGCCACGCGCATCAAGGCCTGCCACCACGTCGGGGCGCAGGTTCTTGTCCATGTATCGGTGCACAAAGGCGTCGATCAATACGCGAAACACCTTGGGGTTCTGCAGCAGCGGCGTGATGTCGCGGAACTGCACGCCCGGCGCCGGCCAGTCGGGCACGGTGCGGATGTGGTTCTTCAGGTACTGGTTGACCGACTGGTGGCTCAGATCATCGGACAGTGGGGGTTTCATGGCGATCCGGAAAATGGGCGGGCCCTCATTTTGCCTTGTGAGGCGCGCAGGTAGTGGCGCGGGTTCACAGACGTCCGCTGAGCAGTTTTTCTTCGGCCATGGCCAGCGCCTCGGGCTTGCCGGACAGTACCAGCGCATCGCCACCTTCCAGCAGCGTCTCGTCGTCATGGCTCGTCGCTCGGCCGTCGCTGCGCCGCAGGCTGACGACCCGCACGCCCATCGCATGCAGGGCCATGGCGCTCAGCGCCTGCCCGGCAACGCGCGTGCCCAGCGGCAGCGTGAGAGTAGCCAGGCGCTCCTGGTCCACTTCGTTGATGCTGTTGTCGTCGGCGCCGTGAAAGTAGCCGCGCAGCAGGCTGTAGCGCGCATCGCGCTGCTCCTGCACCACCCGGATCACGCGGCGCATGGGCACGCCCACCAGCGCCAGCGCGTGGCTGGCCAGCATCAGGCTGCCTTCGATGGCTTCGGGCACCACCTCCGCCGCACCCGCGGCCTGCAACTTCTCCAGGTCGTGGTCGTCCACCGTACGCACGATCACCGGCACCGTGGGCGCATGCGCGCGGATGTTGGCCAGCACCTTCATGGCACTGGCGGTGTCCAGATAGGTGACAACCACGGCGCTGGCGCGCGCCAGGCCGGCTGCCATCAGGGCCTGCAGCCGCACCGCGTCGCCAAACACCACCGAATCGCCGGCCGCTGCCGCCTGCCGAACCCGGTCCGGGTCCAGGTCCAGCGCCATGTAGGGAATGCCTTCGCCATCGAGCATGCGGCCCAGGTTCTGCCCGCAGCGGCCGTAGCCGCAGATGATCACGTGTTTGTCGACATTGATGGACTTGCGCGCGATGCTGGTCATCTGCAGCGACTGCTGCAGCCATTCGCTGCTGACCAGGCGCATCACGATGCGGTTGCTGTACATGATGATGAAAGGCGTGGCCAGCATCGACAGCACCATGCTGGCCAGGATGGGGTTGAGCAACTCTGGCGGGACCAGACTGTTGTTCTCGGCCAGCGTCAGTAGCACAAAACCGAACTCCCCGGCCTGCGCCAGGTACAGCCCGGTACGCAGCGACACCCCGGCGGTGGCGCCCAGTCCGCGCGCGAGGGCGGCCACCAGCAGCAGCTTGAACAGCACCGGCACCGTCAGCAGCAACAGCACCAGCGGCCAGCGCTCCAGCACCAGGCGCCAGTCCAGCATCATGCCAATGCTGATAAAAAACAGGCCCAGCAGCACATCATGGAAGGGGCGTATATCGGTTTCCACCTGGTGCTTGAACTCGGTTTCGGAGATCAGCATGCCGGCGATGAAGGCGCCCAGCGCCAGGCTCAGGCCGGCCAGCTCGGTCAGCCAGGCCAGTGCCAGCGTGACCAGCAGCAGGTTCAGCACAAACAGCTCTTCGCTTTTGCGTCTGGCCACCAGCGTCAGCCACCAGCGCATGACACGCTGGCCGCCAGTCAGCAGCAGGCCGACCAGCACCGTGGCCTTCAGCCCGGCGATGGCCAGCGCCGTCAACAGCTCATCCGGCGGGGAGCCCAGCGCGGGGATCAATACCAGCAACGGCACCACGGCCAGATCCTGGAACAGCAACACGCCCATCACGCGTTTGCCGTGTTCGGACTCCATCTCCAGCCGCTCGGACAGCAGCTTGACCACCACAGCCGTGCTGCTCATGGCAATAGCGCCTGACAGCGCCAGCGCGGTTTGCCACGACATGCCCCACAAGGTGGGCGCCAGGGTGGCGAGAAACAGCGAGCCCACCGTGGCCAGCACAATCGTCAGCAGCACCTGCAATAACCCGAGGCCAAACACATGGCGGCGCATTGAGCGCAGCTTGGGCAGGTTGAACTCCAGCCCGATCACAAACATCAGGAACACCACGCCGAACTCGCCCAGGTGCCGCACACCATCCGCGTCTTCCGACAGGGCCAGGGCGTTGGGGCCGATCACCACACCCACGGCGAGGTAGCCCAGCATGGGCGGCAACTTGAGTGATCGGCAGACGACCACGCCGAGCACGGCGGCCAGCAAATACAGCAGGGTCAGTTCGAGCGCACTCATGCATTGATGGTAGCTGATGGCCGCCGGCCCGCAGGGGGGCAAAACGCCCTGGACGGCCGCCTTGCAGAGCGCTCTATAGAATGCGTGCATGAGCTTTGATCCCGTGAATTTTGACCCCGCGCAGGCGCTCGCACTGGCCCACACCACCTTTGAAATCGAAGCCGCTGCCGTGCTGGGTCTGAAAAACCGGGTGGGCCCCGAGTTTGGCCGTGCCGTGCAACTGGTGCTCAACTGCGGGGGGCGGGTGGTGGTCATGGGCATGGGCAAAAGCGGCCACATTGGCCGCAAGATTGCCGCAACGCTGGCGTCTACCGGCACCCCGGCGATGTTTGTGCACCCCGCCGAAGCCAGCCACGGCGACCTCGGCATGATCACTGGCGCCGACGTGTTGCTGGCGGTCTCCAACAGCGGCGAAGTGCAAGAACTCACGGGCATCCTGCCGGTGATCAAGCGCCAGGGCGTGCCGCTGCTGGCCATGACCGGCGGCAAGCAGTCCACCCTGGCCCGCCATGCCGACGTCGTGCTCGATACCAGTGTTGAAAAGGAAGCCTGCCCGCTGAACCTGGCGCCCACTGCCAGCACCACTGCGCAGCTGGCCATGGGCGACGCGCTGGCGGTGGCCCTGCTGGACGCACGCGGCTTCAGGGAAGAAGACTTCGCACGCTCCCATCCGGGCGGCGCGCTGGGTCGCAAGCTGCTGACCCATGTCAGCGACGTCATGCGTACCGGCGAAGCCGTGCCGGCGGTGGGCCGTCACACCAGCTTCACGGAATTGATGCGCGAAATGAGCAACAAGGGCCTGGGCGCTTCGGCGGTGGTTGACGATACGCGCCGCGTGATGGGTATCTTCACCGACGGCGACCTGCGGCGCCTGGTTGAAAAAGGCACGGACCTGCGTGCCCGCACCGCCGAAGAGGTCATGCACCCGGGGCCGCGTACCTTGCACAGCGGTGCGCTGGCGGTGGAAGCAGTGACATTGATGGAGCAATATCGAATCACCAGCGTGCTGGTGGTGGACGACAACGGTGTCCTGTGTGGCGCGCTCAACAGCAACGACTTGCTGCGCGCAAAGGTGATCTGATGAGCCCCCACGTTCCTGCCCTGAACTTTGCGCCCGAGCTGCTGCTGCGCGCGCAGGACGTCAAGGTGGCGTTTTTTGATGTCGACGGTGTACTGACCGACGGCGGACTTTATTTCGGCGAGTATCCGCAAGGCGATGCGCGCGGCATGCAGCAGGACGGCCCCACGGGTGGCGAAACCCTCAAGCGCTTCAACACGCTTGACGGCCACGGCCTGAAGCTGTTGCAGCGGGCCGGCATCACCCCGGCTGTGATCACCGGTCGCGACAGCGTGGTGCTGCGCTCCCGGCTGCATGCCCTGGGGGTGACGCACACGCATTTCGGCACCGAAGACAAGCTTCCCGCGGCCCTGATCACCTTGAAAGAGCTCGGCCTGGACTGGACCCAGGCGGCCTTCATGGGCGACGACTGGCCTGACCTGCCGGTGATGCGTCGCGTCGCCTTTGCCTGCGCGCCGGCCAATGCGCACGTGGAGGTCAGGGCCAACGCGCATCACGTCACCCAGGCGCGCGGCGGCGACGGTGCGGTGCGTGAGCTGTGTGATCTGCTGATGGTTGCCAGCGGCCGTTATGCCGGTTTGCTGCAGGAGGTTACCCGCTGATGGCCACCACTCGCCGCTGGCCCTTGCCGGGCGTTGCAACCGACTGGCGCCGCACACTTGATCGTGTATCCCGCGTCTGGGAGCGCACGTCCATCTACATCCCTGTGTTGCTGATGGGGCTGCTGGCCCTGGGCACCTACTGGCTGGTCAGGAATACACCTGCAGCCCTGCCCGCAGAAGGTCAGCGTGCGGTCAGCAGCGAGCCCGACTACTACATGCGCAAGTTCGGCATCAAGACCTTTGACGAAGCCGGCCAGCTCAAAAGCGACGTCAGCGGCACCGAGGTGCGCCACTACCCCGATACCGAGACCCTGGAGATCGACAAGGCGCTGATTCGCAGCTACAACGTCGAGGGCCGTCTGACGACTTCAACGGGCGACCGCGCCCTGACCAACGGTGATGGCTCCGAAGTCCAGTTGATCGGCAACGCCCGTGTGGTGCGGGACGCGTCAGTCACGGCGGATGGCAGGGAGTACCAGCGGCTTGAATTCCGCGGCGAATTTCTGCATGTGTTTGCCAACGAGGAGCGCGTCAAGTCGCATCTGCCGGTGGTCATCCGGCGTGGCCGGGACGAGTTCAAGGGAGACACCTTTGCCTATGACAACATGGATCGGGTGGCCGACCTGAAAGGGCGTGTCAAAGGCGTGCTGGTTCCGCGTAACGCCCCTGCCAGCGCAGCGCCCTAGCCCGATAGGGGTTGCGCCATAGCGCGCCCCGGCAACCGAGGAGCATCCCATGACCAGGCTTGTTTTCATTACCGGGGCATCCAGTGGCATTGGCCAGGCGATGGCCCTGCGGTTTTACCAGGCGGGCTACCGGCTGGCGCTGGTGGCGCGGCGCACGGCCGACGTCGAGGCCTGGGCCCGGTCGCGGCAGCTGGCTGCACACAATTATCAAATTTACTGCGCCGACGTGTCCGTGCCGGACAGCATCGTCGCTGCGGGCCATGCCTGCATGGCCGCGCAGGGCGTGCCCGATGTGGTGATCGCCAATGCCGGCATCAGCATGGGCATGGACACCGCCGTGCGGGAAGACCTGGACGTAATGGCGCAGACCTTTGCGACCAACAACATCGGCCTGGCGGCGACCTTCCACCCCTTTGTGGGGGCCATGGTGCAGCGCGGCTCCGGCACACTGGTCGGCATTGGGAGCGTCGCCGGCATTCGCGGTCTGCCCGGGCACGGCGCCTATTGCGCCAGCAAGGCGGCAGTGATCGCTTATTGCGAAAGCCTGCGCGGCGAGTTGCGGCCCACCGGCGTGAAGGTGGTGACGATCTGCCCCGGCTACATCGACACGCCGCTGACGCAGAAAAACCGCTATGCCATGCCCTTCCTGATGCCGCCTGATGTGTTTGCTGATAAGGCCTTCAGCGCGATAGCGGCCGGCGTCAGCTACCGCGTGATTCCGTGGCAGATGGGTGTGGTGGCCAAGTTGCTGCGCCTGTTGCCCAATGCGCTGTTTGATCGTGCGCTGGCGGGCCGGCCGCGCAAGCACCGGCAGGGCGGTGGCTGAACGGATGCTATAAAAGTCATAGCTGGATACGCCCGCGGGACGGGGGCTGGAAAGCAAAAAGGCTTCAAAACAGAAGTTCTGAAGCCTTTTGAGCGCTCTTCAGCCCAAGGCTGAAGGGAATAGGTGCAAGGGCTTAGTAGCCGCCGCGGCCACCACCACCGCCCCCGCCACCACCGCCGCGACCACCGCCGCCGTAGGGGCTGCGAAAACCGCCGTCGCTGCCGCCACCGCCGGAACGGCCGCCGCCACCGCCGCCGTATCCACCCCCACCGCCGTTGCCGCCGCCGCCGTAGCCCCCACCACTACCGCCGCCGCCGCCATAACCACCACCACCACCGCCAAAGCCACCGCTGCGTGGCGGGCGGGCTTCCATGGGGCGTGCTTCATTGACGACAACGCTGCGGCCGCCCAGAGGCTGGCCGTTCATGCCGGCAATTGCGGCCTGTGCTTCGGCATCGCTGCCCATCTCGACAAAGCCGAAGCCCTTGGAGCGGCCGGTGTCGCGCTCCATCATGACTTTGGCGCTGGTGACAGCGCCAAACTGGCCAAAGGATTGTTGCAAGTCTTCGTCGCGAACCGAGTACGGCAGATTGCCGACATAAAGTTTGTTGCCCATGCAGGGACTCCTCTAAAACACAATGACAAAAGCGATGGAGTCCCGATAGCACAACACATCTCAAACGTACCGCTGTAGCGCGCGAAACTGACCGATCACCCAACCTGTGCGGGTACTTGCCCGCGCGCTCATATTATGCGGCGGGCAGGGAGAAAACAAGCCCGCACCGTTTCAGCCGGACCCGTCAAACCCGCGTCAATCGGGGCTGCGCGGGGGGTTTTGCCCCGGCAAGCCCTATGTGGCACGCCATCCCCTATCTGATGCGCCTGTGCCTCCCCGGTCATCGGCCAGAATGACGTTGCATACTGCGGCAAACAAGACAAGTTTGCGCACACTAGCATGTGAGGGTACCGGACTGCGCCGCCAGCTCGGGAGACGCGTTACAGAGGTTTGCTTTTACGTTTATATACAAAAATCCGGGGCTTCAAGGCCGGTTGGAGTCTCGCTTGTTGCCGCTCTCATCGGACGTCTGGCGCCACCGCGCCATGGCCTGACGCATGGTCAGTATCTGGTTTTCAAATTGGGGGCAGGCCTTGCAGGCCATCAGATGCAGGCGCAGGGCCATCGTATCGGGCAGGCTCAATGCCCGGTCTTCGCGTGCCACCAGCAAGGCAGCGGCCTCTTTGCAGCTACGTCTCAGAAGTGTGAATTTCATGCCGGCCATTCAGCGGGGGGATGAGCCAAACCAGTGGATGGCCAGGCATTCGCGCAAACGCAGGCGCGCACGGTGCAATTGAACATAGAGGTTGGTCGGCGTCAGGGACAGTTCCTTACAGACTTCTTCGCAGGACAGCTCCAGCCATTCACGCATCAGGAACAGGCGGCCCAGCGCCGGTGGCAGCCGTTCCACGCAGGCGTCGAGGACCTTGAAAAACTGGCTTTGCGCCAGGGTCTGCTGCGGATCGCCCCAATTCTGGGGCGGGCTCGCGAAGTGGCCGTCGGGCTGGAACACGAGCTTGTCGAGTTCATCGGCCTCCTCATCGACGCCGCGATCAGGCCGTGACACCTCGCGGGCGTTGCTCCGGATCAGGTCAATGACCTTGTGCTTGAGAATCCCGACCAGCCACGTCTTGAGCTGCGAGCGGTTGCCGAAAGACTGCGGCTTGGACAGGGCCGCCAGCAGCGTTTCTGATACGGCATCTTCGGCCCAGGCATCGTTGCGCAGCTGCAAGCGCGCAAAACGCATGAGGTAAACCCGGTGCTCAACCAGTTGTTCTTCGAAGGTGGCCATCGATCGCGAGTCTAGCCGCATGGCACAGGAGGAGGCAAAAAAATCGCAGAAATACCCGTAAGGAATCCCCGCAGTCGGCGACCAATCGTTGCCATCAAGTTGAGGCCACCACATACCGAGGACACCATCATGGGCCATACCTGTCACATTTCACAAGTCACTGTCCGCCAGGGTCTGCCCCGTTCGGGCCGGAGCCTTGTAACCTTGGGCGCGTTTGTCTTCGCGCTTGGCCTGGGCGCTCCGCTGCACGCGCAAACACCGCAAACACCGCAAACATCGCAAACATCGCAAACATCGCAAACATCGCAACCTCCCCTGCCGAAGACGCCAGCGGCAGCGGTCGCAACGCCGCATATTGAAGGCAAAACGTTGGAGGGCAAAGCCTTTGCCCTGCCTTCGCTCAAGGGCAAGGTGGTGCTGGTGTTGTACTGGTCGACCGGCTGCGCCGTCTGCCGCGACAAGATGCCGGAATTGCGCACCAACTACGAAGGCTGGGCCGGCAAGCCCTTTGAGCTGGTGGCGGTCAACACCGACGCGCGCATCAAGGACATGCAGGACTACGAAAACATCATCTCGCGCACCGTGCCAACCCGGCAGCGTTTTGTGCAGCTCTGGGCCGGTGACAGCAGTTATCGCGACAACCTCGGCAAACATGCGCAGTTGCCGGCGGGCTACCTGATTGACAAATCCGGAAAAATCGTCGAGCGTTATACGGGCCGCATCCCGCCTGAGGCCTGGGACCGAATTGCCGACCTGCTGTAAACGTGCGCTTTTTGACGGGCATGCGAAAAAATTCTGTAAGAACGGCGGCGCCGGACAGACCAAGCCTCAACCAGTCAGACAAGTGTTCTGCGCTGGTTGATTTTTAAACTGTGCAAACCCTTGATTGGAGATTTCAAATGAACCAACGCGCCATGATTGCTGCTGCGGCAGCCTCCCTGCTGTCCACCATGCTCGTCGCTACGCCCGCCGTCGCCCAGGAAAAGGAAAAATGCTACGGCATCGCCAAGGCCGGCCAGAACGATTGCGCCAACCTCGCCGGTACGCACTCGTGCGCCGGGCAGTCCAAAGTCAGCGACGATGCCGGTGAATGGAAATACGTGGCCAAAGGCACTTGCGCCGGCATGAAGGGCATGACTGCCGAGCAGGCCAAGATGAAAGCCAAGCCGATGATGGACAAAAAGAGCTGATCGCCTTTCGGCGGAAACCATGAGGTGAAGCGGCAGATGCTGACCATGGACCGCTTCGCCCACGCCACCAATGCGGCGCCCACTGGCACTGGCATTGGCTGGCGGCATCCGCATTATGCGGAGCTGCTCCAGACGCTTCCCGCTCTTGATTTTCTGGAAGTGCATTCCGAAAATTTTTTCGGTGAGGGCGGTGCCGCACTCCAGGTGCTGGAGCAAGCCCGCGCGACTTACCCGGTGAGCCTGCACGGGGTCGGTCTGGCGCTGGGCTCGGCCACCGGCGTGGACCCCTGGCACCTCGATCAACTCGCGCGCCTGGCAGAACGAATCGAGCCGGTGCGCATCAGCGACCACGCCTGTTTCGCGCGGGCGCATGTCAAGGGCCGGGATGTACATGCCGGCGACCTGTTGCCCATCCCTTTCAACCAGGAATCGCTGGACGTCTTCTGCCGCAATGTCCAGCAGGTGCAGGAGCGGCTCCAGCGGCCCTTGCTGGTTGAGAACCTGTCGGCCTACCTGACGCTGTCCGGCAGTGACCGCAGTGAAACCGATTTCCTCCGCGAGCTGGTGCAGCGCACCGGTTGTGGCTTGCTGGTGGACGTGAACAATATTTATGTCAATGCACTCAACGTCTGTTTGTCGACTGGAGAAAACGCGCCCGAGCCGGTGAACGCGTGCCGGCACTGGCTGGACCAGCTGCCGACGGAAGGCGTGGGTGAGATCCATCTGGCCGGCCACTGCGTGATGGACGACATCGTGATTGATGATCACGGCAGTCGCGTGCCAGACTCGGTGTGGCAGCTGTATGCCCATGCCATCGCGCGGTTCGGCGTGCGGCCCACGCTGATCGAGTGGGACACCGCCATCCCGCCGCTGGATGTGCTGCTGGACGAAGCCGAACGTGCGCGCAGGCTGAACCAGCCAGCGGAGGTGTCGGCATGAGCGCCGCCACCGGGCTCGCGGCGCAGCAGCAGGCACTGCTGACGGCGCTGCTCCAGCCGCGGCAAGCGGATGCTATAAAAACAATAGCTACCCACGCTTATTCGGCGGGGGCAAAAGACCAAAAGCATCTTGAACGCGGACTGCAAGCCTACCGCAGCAACGGCCACGCGCTGGCGCAGCGTGCACTGGCCGCTGCCTATCCGGTGGTGGCAGCGTTGATGGGAGCGGAGAGCTTTGACGGCGTGTCGCGTCACTTCTGGCAACACTCGCCGCCCGCGCGCGGTGACATGGCCCAGTGGGGCGACAGCTTCGCGGACTTTATCGAATCGCTGGACGATCTTGCGCGCGAGGAACCCTATCTGGGCGACGTAGCGCGTGTCGAATGGGCGCTGCATGTGGCCGCCACCGTAGCCGATGGCGAGGTGGACCTGGAGTCGCTGGGGCTGCTGCAAACGGCAGACCTGGTCGCGCTGACATTGCGGCTGTGCCCCGGCGCCAGGGTCGTGCCCAGCGCATTTCCCGTGGTCAGCATCGTGCAGGCGCACGTCGGCGACACGCTGTCGCTGGAGGTCGCCGGCAAACGCCTGCGCAACCGTGTGGCTGAAACCGCGCTGGTCTGGCGCCAGGGCC
Organism: Polaromonas sp.; assembly: GCF_013817205.1. Classification (GTDB taxonomy): domain Bacteria; phylum Pseudomonadota; class Gammaproteobacteria; order Burkholderiales; family Burkholderiaceae_C; genus Polaromonas. The sequence continues at coordinate 65 of NZ_JACDDD010000054.1, read as the reverse complement.
TGCAGCCTGCACTGCGGCAGGCGCAGCCTGGTGAGGTGGCGTTCATAGCCGCGCTGCAACAGGGC
>NZ_JACDDD010000005.1 GCF_013817205.1 Polaromonas sp. | reverse complement strand
CTGTTCGCCATTTAAAGAGGTACGTGAGCTGGGTTTAAAACGTCGTGAGACAGTTTGGTCCCTATCTTCCGTGGGCGCTGCAGATTTGAGGAAGCCTGCTCCTAGTACGAGAGGACCGGAGTGGACGAACCTCTGGTGTACCGGTTGTCACGCCAGTGGCATTGCCGGGTAGCTAAGTTCGGAAGAGATAACCGCTGAAAGCATCTAAGCGGGAAACTCGTTTCAAGATGAGATCTGCCGGGGCCTTGAGCCCCCTAAAGAGTCGTTCAAGACCAGGACGTTGATAGGTCAGGTGTGGAAGCGCAGTAATGCGTTAAGCTAACTGATACTAATTGCTCGTGCGACTTGACCCTATAACTTTGATTAGATTCAAGGTTGTTATGCCAAAGTGACGCATTCAAAATACTGCACTCGCAAGAGTGCAAGACATTAAATAAAAGCTGATTTTCTCTATAAATTCGATGGGTTGTCGTTGTGACAATCGATCAAAAAGTTATGCCTGATGACCATAGCAAGTTGGTACCACTCCTTCCCATCCCGAACAGGACCGTGAAACGACTTAGCGCCGATGATAGTGCGGATTCCCGTGTGAAAGTAGGACATCGTCAGGCTCTTACAGCAAGAAACGCCCAGTTGATTCAATCAACTGGGCGTTTTCTTTTGGGCGAACGAAGATGAACAACGTCCAGTGCCTGCCTCATTCGATCCTTCGCTCGTTCGCAACTTTTCTCGGGCGGATCTGACGACGCTCACCGGACCGAGCCTCGACGCAGAGTCAATCAGTTGTTGAATATCAGGTCACCATCCCGGCGCGCTGCTGCCGAACGCACAAGTTCCTCGGTGAGCTGTTCGATCCAACTCTCGAATGTTGTCGATGGGAAAAAGCTCTTTCGCATGTGTTCGAAATGACTGGTGCGACGAGCCCAGGCTGAAAAATCAGAAAATTTCAGTTTCTGACGTTCAAGCAGCTTGAACTTCAGTAACACTTTGGCCGCATGATTTGCATGGCGACCGGGATTGGCGACGAAAGATGCCAATCTTCGACGCGCGAATGCGAGCACCTCGGAACGGTACCCGAATATCGGGCCATGCCCAGGAATGATCACGCGCGGATTCAAACGCTCGACCAGATCCAGAGTTGCTGCGACTTCTCCGAAGGCATCCTCACCATCAAGCTCCGGAAACACCACACCGAAGCCACTCTCCCACAGGGCATCGGCCGAAATCAGGGTACGTGACGCAGGTTCAAAAAGGATCACCGAATGCGGATCATGGCCTGGAGCCGCATGAATTTCCCAGGATATGTCTGCCAGCCGGACTTCACTACCCGGCTTCAATAAATCAGTAAATCCAAACCGGGGACAAAATTGCCCAGTTGGCTCGTAGCTCAGGGCGACAGGATCCCAGGCGGAGACAAAATGTTCTTGTCCAGGAGGTATCCATGTCTGTAAATCCGGGTAGGCCGCCTGAAGCGCAGCGTTTCCGCCGCAGTGATCACTATGCAGATGGGTATTGAGAAGACAGTCCAGTCTGCGCCCCTTCAAGCCGGTTTCGACAAGTGCCACCGTCTGCGCCGCATGCGTTCCGTATCCACTGTCCACCAGCGCGCTTGAGTCGGCTCCCAAAAAGAGAATGTTGTTGGACGACAACCATCCCCGCTCGAAAACCAAAACCCCCGGTGGCAATTTCGTCTCAGTCATGCAAGCCGGCCGTCAAGCCGCTGCGCGCAGTTCACGTCTTAAAATCTTTCCCACATTGGTCTTGGGCAGATCATCGCGAAACTCGATGTATTTTGGGCGCTTGTATCCGGTGAGATTCTGGCGGCAATACTCGCCAACAGCTTCTTCCGTTAGTGCCGGATCGTTCTTGACGACAAAAACCTTGATCGCCTCGCCCTGTTTGTCATCGGCGATGCCGATCGCCGCACATTCCACCACGCCGGGGCACAGTGAAATCACATTTTCCAGCTCGTTGGGAAAAACGTTGAAGCCCGACACGATGATCATGTCCTTCTTGCGGTCCACAATTTTTGTGTAGCCGTTTTCATCCATGATCCCGATGTCACCGGTGCGCATGAAACCATCTGCGGTAAACGCCTTATGGTTCTCCTCGGGCTGCTGGTAATAGCCCGTCATGACCTGCGGGCCCTTGATGCAGATCTCTCCGGATTCGCCAGGAGCGAGTGATCTGCCGTCATCGTCCTTGATGGCGATGTCAATTCCCGGCAGCGGCAGGCCGATGGTGCCAGTGAATTCGCGGTTGAGCACAGGATTGTTGGTACCGATGGCGCAAGTTTCACTCATGCCCCAGCCTTCGATCATTGGGCTGCCGGTGACTTCGAGCCAGTGTTTAGCAGTTCCCTCAGACGCCGCCATGCCGCCAGCTTGTGAGACGCAAAGGCTGGAAAAATCAACCGATTTGATCTGCGGGTGCTGCAACAAGGCATTAAAGAGGGTGTTCACAGCCGGCAGCATATGGAACGGGTGTTTCTTCAGAACTTCAATGAACTGGCCGAAATCGCGCGGGTTCGGAATCAGCGTGAGGTGGGAGCCCCAGCGAATCGCCAGCAGACACAGCGTCAGAGCGAAGATGTGATAGAGCGGCAAAGCAGCGATGCCATTCGTTTTGCTCACTTCGCCGATTCGCCGCAAGGCCGGGGTGAACCAGGCCTCAGCCTGAAGGACTGCTGCGACGATGTTTCTATGGGTCAGCACCGCGCCTTTGGACAAACCGGTGGTCCCGCCGGTGTACTGCAAAAAGGCGACGGAATCGAGACTGGTCTGGGATGGTTTGAGCGCTTTGCCCATTCCCTCCGCCATGACCAGCTTGAAGGGCGTGACGGTGCGGCCATTGGCCAGCGGCAATTTGTAGGCGGGCACCATTTTCGCCAGGTGACGTACCGCAAAGGTGATCCATCGTCCGTACCAGAAGCCCAGCAAATCCCCCATTGACGCGATCACCACATGTTTAATGGGTGTCCGGTCAATCACCTCTTCCAGCGTGATGGCGAAATTTTCGAGGATGACGATGGTCGTAGCACCCGAGTCCTTAAGCTGGTGCTCCAGCTCGCGGGCGGTATAGAGCGGATTGACGTTGACGCAGGTGTAGCCCGCGCGAAGTATGCCGGCCATGGTGACTGCAAACTGCGGAATGTTGGGTAGCATGATGGCCACACGTGCGCCGGGCTCAAGTCCCTGGGCCTGCAGCCAAACGCCCATTGCGCAGGAGAATTCGTCGAGTTCCCCATACGACATCCAGCGATCCATGCAGACTGAAAACGGCCGCGTTGCATTCTTTTTGAAGGAGTCCTCCAGCAACTGGGTCAACGAGCGGAATTGATCGGGATCAACGGTATGGGGAACCCCCTCGGGATAACTTTTGAGCCAAAACTTGTCCATGAAAACTCCTTGTGTTCCATTGTGAAAGCACGGCGGGTGCAAGCGTATGGGGCTTGTCCCTAATTCGGCGATGGGCCGGCAAGAAGTTCATGCAATTTCGTCTCGCAGGTGACAGCGTCATCGTCGAACAGCGCATTGATCCAGCCTGACTCACGTGACTCAATCAGGCCCAAAAATTCGGAAGCGCCTTTCATTCCCGAGAAACAATCAAAACCTGCCTCCAGAAAACCTTGCAGTGAACTCAGTCCGGCAGCAGCAGCAGGCGCTCGCATCATTCTTAACAGGCTGCGCAGGCCCCGCCTGCGTGTCAGCCGGTCCAGTTCGCGCCCCAGATGCAACACTTCTTTTAGTTGCCGAAAGCGGGCGGATCGGTCGCCCACCATGCGCCAACACTGGATGTAGCGGCCCTGCACTGTGGGCCCGCTGGCGGCCAGCCATTGGCGGGCCATGCTGTCATCAAGTTGTTCCGTCAGCGCATGCACCTCAGCCAGTGAAGCTGCCGTTTCGACCACGGCTTGCGGGAAAAGCCGGGCAATGGTGTTGGCAATGCGGGCAAACTGCCGGTCACGTTGCGCATAGTCCTGCTCTCCATACAGCTCCCGCAGAAAAAAGCTGGCGGCGCCCCCATAACGTGGGTTGTGCAGCAGGTCGGGGTATGTCGCCCTGAAGCGTAGCGCCTGAAATCGCTTGATTTCAAGACAAGCCTGTTCCACCGCAGGCTGGCTCGCACGACCAAGCCGCAGCAGAGAAACAGCCTGCATGGCTTGACGAATGCGGGATGCAGCAGGGTCCATATAAACACGGAGTTTATCTAGGTGTGGTGCTCTATAGAAATGCAGTGAGCCCATGCGAAACTTGATCGATGAAGAGAAGGACCCTGTTCAAGCTAGGCGTAGCCTCGGCGGCGGCGCTCGCCCTGGGCGGCGGCGCGGCGGCGCTGTTGCACTCCGGCTTGCGCGATGGCAGGCTTGCCGAGGCCGGGCGCGAGGTGTTTCGGGCTGTGGCGCGCGCAGTGCTGCAGGGAGGCCTGCCGTCCAGTGAAGCTGCCAGACAGGTGGCGCTGGATGGTCTGCTGGAGCGCATCGACGCGCTGACGCTGGCGCTGCCGCCACACGCCCAGGACGAACTGTCCCAGCTCTTGTCTTTGCTGGCCAGCGTGCCGGGGCGGCACCTGCTGGCCGGATTGAACCAGGCCTGGCCGGTGGCTTCGGAGACCGAAATCCAGCAGGCGCTGCAGGGCATGCGGCTTTCCACCCTGGCGTTGCGGCAGCAGGCCTATGCGGCGCTGCATGACATCGCTGCCGCGGCCTATTTCACGGACGCATCGACCTGGCCGCAGCTTGGCTACCCCGGCCCGCTGGCCATTTGATCAATCATTGAAGGCCGCATGAGTCAACTGCAAGACCCGATACGCGACGGACTCCGGCGCGGCTGGAAAGTCCTCGGAGGCGCCAGAGGGCCGGCGCCGGAGAAAATCGTCTGCGATGTTGCCATCGTCGGTACGGGTGCCGGCGCAGGCATCACCGCCGAACTTCTGGCCCGGGCCGGCCTGAATGTGGTGATGGTCGAGGAAGGGCCGCTGAAAAGCAGTAGCGACTTCAAGCAGAAGGAGTCCGAAGCCTATCCGCAGCTGTATCAGGAAAGTGCAGCACGCAAGACCGAGGACAAAGCGATCAACATCCTGCAGGGGCGCTGTGTCGGTGGTTCCACCACCGTCAACTGGACCAGTTCCTTTAGAACCCCGGCGGCTACGCTCCAATTCTGGCAGGACCATTTTGACCTGCCAGATTACAGCGTTGATGGCCTCGCGCCCTATTTTGCGCAGGCTGAAAAGCGCCTGAACATCCTGCCCTGGTTGACGCCACCGAACGAAAACAATGAGCTGCTGCGGCGCGGCGCGGCCAGGCTGAATATCCAGGCGGCCGCGATTTCGCGCAACGTGACAGGCTGCTGGAATCTGGGCTCGTGTGGGCTGGGCTGTCCGACCAATGCCAAACAATCGATGCTGGTCACGACCATCCCTGCCGCGCTCGACCTGGGCGCGCGGCTGCTGAGTGAAACGCGGGTGGAGCGCTTTGAACTGGCCAATGGCAAGGTCACCGCCATGGTTTGCCAAAGTGTGATGCCAAATGGGGCTCTGGCCCCCGCTGGACGCGGGGTAGTAGCTACAAAAATCATAGCGAAACACTATGTACTGGCCGGCGGCGCCATCAACTCGCCGGCCGTGCTGCTGCGCTCGGGTGCCCCCGACCCGCACGGCGTTCTGGGCGCCCGGACCTTTCTGCATCCGGTGGTGATGAGTTCGTCAGTGTTTTCGCAGAAAGTAGAGGCCTGGAGCGGCGCCCCACAGACGATTTACACCGACCACTTCCTGGACACACAGGCGATTGACGGACCGATGGGCTACAAACTTGAAGCGCCGCCCCTGCACCCGGTGATTTTCGCGTCCACTGTTCCCGGCATGGGTCAAAGCCAGGGGGATCTGCTCAAGACCTTCCCTCACAACCACACCTTGCTGGCATTGTTGCGCGACGGGTTCCATGCGCAGTCGCGTGGCGGTCAGGTCAAGCTGCGTGGCGACGGATCGGCCGTACTCGACTATCCGCTGACCGACTATGTGATGGACGGTGCGCGCCGTGCCCTGCTGTCGATGGCGGAAATCCAGTTTGCCGCCGGCGCGCGACAGGTCTTTCCTTTGCACGAGATGGCTCAGCCTTATACGTCGTGGGCGCAGGCCCGGGATGCGATCCATGCGCTGCCCATGAAACCGCTGCTCACCAAGATCGTCAGCGCACACGTCATGGGCGGCTGTAGCCTGGCCGGCCATGAAAAGCGCGGCGTTACCCGTCCTGACGGTATCCACTGGCAACTCGGTAACCTGTCGATTCACGACGGCTCCATTTTCCCGACCAGCATAGGCGCCAATCCGCAGTTGTCGATCTACGGCGCCGTTAACCGTCTGGCGCAAGGGCTGGTCAAAAAGCTGACCGGGCGCGATGTCGCTCTGGCCTGAAACTGCTGCTGGACGCACACCAGGCACGCTGGCGCGCCTGCAGCAGCTGATCACCATTTCGCTGCTTGTCGCTGCGGCCGCATGGCTGTTGTTGTTCTGGGAAACCTCCGTGGTACTGGCGGTGTCTGGCGGGCTGCTACTGGTGCTGGGCTATTCGGGCTTTCTGGCCGTCGAATTTTTCCTGCTGCGGTTCGTCAACCGACGCGATCCGGCACCCCAGCCCACCTGGGCCCAACTGGCGGCGGCCTGGCTAGGCGAAACGCTGGTGGCGCCCCGGGTGTTTTGCTGGCGCCAGCCGTTTCGCTCGCGGGCATTTCCCGACGAGTCGGCGCTGCGGTCAGCCGTACCGGGGCGGCGCGGCGTTGTGTTCATTCACGGATTTTTCTGCAACCGCGGCTTTTGGGCGCCATGGCTTGAGAAGCTCCAGGGCAGCGGCCACGCGTACATCGCCGTCAATCTGGAGCCTGTTTTTTCCTCCATTGATGACTACGTGCCGATCATCGACGCCGCAGTCGCCCGGGTCACGCAGGCCACCGGGCTGCCGCCCTTGCTGGTTTGCCACAGCATGGGCGGATTGGCCGCGCGTGCCTGGCTGCAGGCCCTGAAGTCAGAGGACCGTGTCCACCACGTCGTGACCTTGGGCACGCCGCACCGCGGCACTTGGCTCGCCCGCTTCAGCCGTGGCGCCAATGGCCGGCAAATGCAGCTGAGCGGTCAATGGCATCAATTGCTGGATCAGGACATGCCGGTTCACCGCCACTCACTTTTTACCTGTTGGTACTCGAATTGCGACAACATAGTGTTTCCCAGCTCAACGGCGACCTTGCCCGGCGCGGATAATCGACTGATGCAGGGTGTTGCTCATGTGCAACTTGCTTTCGTGCCAGAGGTCATGAGAGCCACGCTGGCGATGACGGGCGGCGATTTGTGAAAAATTACCCAAGGCTGTAACTCTTCCGAGTCTTCATACTGCGCTGGTAACAAATTGTGTATGCTGGGGGGGTATCTCCTTGTGAGCCCACCCGCCCGGAAGAACAATGCCCTTGATTGTGTTGATGGAAGACGATGCCGCGACGCGCACGCTGGTCGCTTCGGTGCTCAGGAAAGATGGGTACGAAGTCCTATCGGCAGACAATGGCATGTCTGGCTTGGCGCTGGTCAAGCAGAACAAACCGGATCTTGTGATCAGCGACGTTCAGATGCCGTTGATGGACGGTTTTGCCATGCTGCAGGCCTTGCGGGCAGACCCTGCCATCATGGCCATCCCCGTGGTGTTGCTGACCTCGCTTCAGGAGCGCGCGCACATGCGTATCGGCATGACCAGCGGCGCGGACGACTACATCACCAAACCATTCAGGCCCGGCGAATTGCGTGAGGCCGCCGCAGCCCAGCTCAACAAGCGCCAGGTGCAGGCGGCGCTGCAGACCATGGCGGTAGAGGCTGCGGTGCAGGCCGCGCTGGAGGATCAGAAGCATCATCTCTCACACTTGTACGAACAAAAACTTGCCTCTGAACTGAGCGACAAGTGGCCAGCGGCCGATGCGACGACAGAGGATGAAAAGTTTTCCAATGCCACCGTGCTGTTTGTAGATGTGCTCAACTATGCTGCACTCGCCGAGAAGCTGTCCAGCTCAGACCTGAGCGATGTGGTGCGCCAGTTTTATAACAACGCCGGTGACACCGTGCATTTGTTCGGTGCACGCCACATGCAGTTTGTCGGTGAAGGTCTGCTGGTGGTGTTTGTGGACAGCACGGACACCTCCTCCGTCAACCACGGCCTGCGTGCCGCGCGTGCTGCCCTGGGGCTGCTTGATTCAGCCCGGCGCGTCCAGAAATTTCTTAACAGCCGTTTCCCTGACCAGGAGCTCCCGCGTTTCGACGTCAGTGTGGCCTTGAACAGCGGCCCCGTCGCGCTGGCCAAGCTTGAGGATCCACTGCGCGGAGGCCAGCATGTACTGCCCGTAGGCGACACGGTCAGTGCCACGCTGCAACTGCAAAAGCAGGCCCACAAGGCCGGCTGGCAGATCGCGGCCAGCGTGGCCATGTTGCGAGGCGTCACCGGCGCGGTGAGCATCGGTGGGCGGGCGCTCATCTCGCTGCCGGGCCGCACTGCGGCGCTCGACGCGGCGGAATTATTGGGTCTGACTCTGCAGAGCTGAGCGCTGCCCCAGACCGACGAAGCGAAGTCATCAGGCCCGCCACATGCGCCAAAGAACGCTCTCGCTGCGCCGCGTCCTCGTCGTGAGTCTTCTGCTGTTCGCACTCGTGCCTGCGGCGCTGGTCGCGTGGCTGATGGCGCGCAGCAGCGCCCAGGCAGTGGAGGATCTGGCGGGAGGGATTCTCGTCAATGTCGCCGCAAAAATCCAGGCCGGCACCGAAGCCCATCTGGGACAGGCTCACAACGTTCTCAATGGCCTGTTCCCGGAGCGCCTCAATACGGCGCAAACCGAACAGGCGCGCGACTGGTTGCGCCAGGGCGCGGCTTTCGAGCCCATGGCGTTTACCTTGACCCGACTGTCTCCAGATGCGCCACGTCTGTATTTCGGCAACAGTCGTGGCGAGTATTTTTCGGTCGACAATACCGACAGCGGTGCAACGGTGTTGTTGCGCAATTCGGGCGATGCCGCCTTGCAGGCCTTTGCCGCCCGGCGGCCTGGAGACAGGAGCCGGCCCGTGCCACCGGCCCAGCCAGGGTTCGAGCCGCGCACCCGCAACTGGTACCAGGGCGCCCTGCTTGCCAAGGGGCGTGTTTTTTCCCCCATCCAGGTGGTTCCAGGCAAGCCCCAACTGATGGTCACGCTGTCACAGCCTGTCTATGACAGCGATGAAGGTGCGGCCGGTGTGTTTGGTGCGGATCTTTACCTGCAGCAACTCTCCCGCCTGTTGCAGACACAAAGCATCAGCGCCCGGGGCGCTGCATTTATTGTGGACGAAGCCGGCCTGCTGGTCGCCGGATCGGCAGGCGATGCCTTGTTCGAGGATGCGCAGGGGGGTCCGGTCCGGCGCAGTCCGCAGCAAAGCGCCAACCCGGTCATTCGGGAGAGTTTCGCCGCACTGCAAAAAGAGCGCGCCCGCGAGCGCGAGGATTCGGTCGCCAGCAGCACGGCCCTGCAGAGGCTGCCCATGCGGGGAGACACCCTGATGCTGGTCCAACGCCCCTTTGGCGGGTCGCTGGGCTTGCGCTGGACGCTGGTGGTGGCCGCGCCCGAGAGCGACTTCACGGCACCGATGGACAAGGCGTGGAAACTGTCCCTGGGCTTGATTGGCGGGCTGGTTTTTCTGGGCGCCCTGGCCGCCCTGTACGTGGCGAATCGCATCGGTCGTCGGCTTTACCGCCTCAGTATGGCAGCCAGGCAGCTAGGCCGTGGCGAGGTGCCCAGGATAGACCGGCGTACCCATCTGCAGGAGGTGATGGAACTTTCGCAGATGCTGCATGACAGCGCGGAGCAGCTACAGACCTACAGGGCGGAGGTGCAAACCAAAACCCGCGCCATTGAAGAGGCCAACGAGATGCTGAAGCGGCGTGTCGCAAAGCGCACAGAGGAGTTACTGGCCTCCCGCGAAGAGGCCTTGCAGGCGGCCCGGGCCAAGGCCTCGTTTCTGGCAACCATGAGCCATGAAATCCGCACCCCGCTCAATGGGGTGGTGGGCATGAGTAGCCTGCTGGCCGAGACCGCCCTGGATGATGAACAAAGTGACTACCTTCAGACCATCCGTTTGTCGAGCGATCAGTTGCTGGCGGTCATCAACGACATCCTGGACTTCTCGAACATCGAGTCCGGCAAATTGGACCTGGAGGCCGAACCCCTGAGCCCCTTGAGCGCCATTGAAGAAGTCTGCGACATTGCCGCCCCGCGGGCCAGGGAAAAAAATCTGGAACTGATCGTGGATGTGCCTGAGCTATCGGGCCCCGGCGCGCTGGCGCTGCCGGCTGCCATTGCCGGGGATATCACGCGTATCCGGCAGGTGCTGGTCAACCTGATCAACAACGCCGTCAAATTCACCGAAAAAGGTGAGGTGGCCGTGAGTGTCCGGCGGCTGCCCTGCGCAAATGAAGCGCAATTCGCCCTGCTTGAGTTCCGCGTTACGGATTCGGGCATTGGCATACCCCCTGACCGCATTGGCTCACTCTTCCAGGCATTCACCCAGGTCGATACGTCCACAACACGCAAATACGGGGGGACCGGATTGGGGCTGGCCATCTGCAAGCGTCTTGTCGAGCTGATGGGGGGAGACATCGGCGTTGACAGCGAGCCCGGGAGGGGTTCCACCTTCTGGTTCACCATTCAGGCGCCTTTGGCCGAGTTGCCGGTGTTGTCGGGTGTCGTTGATGCAACGACGGGCAACGCACTGGTCGGCGCAAAAAACCTGACCTTGCTCGTGGTTGACGACAACGCCGTCAATCTCAAGGTTGCTTGTGCCATGCTGGCCAGGCTGGGCTACCAGACCGAGACTGCGCTGGATGGCCGGGAGGCCGTGCAGGCGATGGCGCGGGCCCATGGGGCGGGCTGGCGATTTGGCGCAGTGCTGATGGACGTCAACATGCCCCGCATGAACGGCTTTCAGGCCACGCAGCAGATCCAGACCATGATGGGCAGCAAGGCGCCGCCCATCATCGCCCTGACCGCTGCCGCGTCCCCCGAAGACCGGGCCCGTTGTGCCGCTGCCGGCATGGACGACTACCTGACCAAGCCGCTGCATGTGGCAGCGCTGGTACAGGCGCTGGAACGCTGGTTGCCCATGATGACGGTGGCGGCCGGCGGTTCGGGCAAGCCTGAAAAACGGTCGCCTGCGCGGGATCGGGTGGCTGACGCATTATCTCCAAGCCCTGCGCTGGCGAGCAAAGCCAGCGCGGTCCCTGTGCCCGAAGTGAAATTGATGGATCTGGAGCGGCTGGCCCAGTTCAAGGAGTTCGACGATGAGCATCTGACCATGACCCGCGAGGTCATCGGGCTGTTCGTCGCCGATGCCTCCCAGAGGCTCGATGCCATCGAGCAGAGCATTCGTGCTGCGGATCCGGTGGCTCTGGCATGGGCGACCCATGCGCTGATCGGCGCCACGGGCAACGTCGGCGCCGTTGCCATGCAGACGGTATGCGCTGAGCTCGAACTGGCGGCCAAGACCGGCGGTGTACCTGCCAACGCGAACCAGCAATTCGAGAGGTTGCAGAGCTACTGGACGCAAACGCGCGCCGTGTTGAACACTTGGGTTTAATTCCCCGCTGCCTGCCCGCTCCCTTGTGGCAATACAACAGCCCAACCCGCTCCAGACAAACAAGCAGTGGGCTCACACTAGCTTGAGCTTGGTCAAGCTAATCCCCCTCTTCTCGAATCGTGAAGTGTGAAGTGTGAAGTGTGAAGTGTGAAGTGTGAAGTGTGAAGTGTGAAGTGTGAAGTGTGAAATTATTCACATAAAACAAGTTCCTTATTCACTAGGCACATTTGCGCAGGCTTCATACGCTTAACAAGTTGTAACGGCTACAAGGCGCCTGAAAAATGAACACCGTGTTGAATGCCGGATTTCCAGACCCGGCCCTGCTTGTTGCCAGTCCGGGTCTTGCCCAGTCCAGCCCCGATGTCCTGGCCGTGCTGCTTGATGTGCTGGCCCATGGCCTGCTCGTGCTCGGTGAGCACGGTCAGCTTCTCCATGCCAACCAGATCGCCCGCATGGAACTCCATCGGGGCAGGGTGCTGTGCAAAGCCGGTGACGAGATCCAGGCCGTCACCGCCGCCGACAACAAAACACTGCAACTCGCGCTGACCAAAGCTGCGGCCGGCAAGCGCAGCCTTATCAATGTCAGCGGGGCCGGCTTGAACCTGATGCTGGCGGTGGTGCCCCTCAAGCCCGAAGCAGATCGCTGCAGAAGCCGTATCGCGTTGCTGTTTTCAAGGGCCGAGGTCTGCGAATCGGGGATGTTCGGATTCTTTGCGCGCAGCTACGGGCTCACACAGACGGAAGAGCAGGTGCTGGCCATCTTGTGCCGGGGCTTGAGCACGCCGCAAATAGCCGTCCAGCTGAAGGTGGCCGTTTCCACGGTACGCAGCCACGTGCGCAGCCTTTGCGCCAAAACCGGCTCCTGCGGGGTGCGGGAGCTGGTCAACCGGGTGGCGGTGCTGCCGCCTGTGGCGCCGTGCCATCTGGTTCAAATTCACTGAATTTGCGATAGGCCGCGCCAGCAGCCCCACCTGCAGCGCGCCCCGTGCTAGATTACGGCTCATCATGAGCACGTCAATTCCTTCCGCCGAAGATCTGTACACCCCTCTGGTTCCCGAGTTGCGCTCACTGGCGCGCCGTGGTGTGCAGCGCACTTACCGTAAAAACGCAGTCCTCATCAACGAGGGCGAGGCGGGCGACAGTCTTTTTGTGCTTCTCAAGGGCAGCGTCAAGGTGTTTGCCATGGACGAGAGCGGGCGCGAAATCACCTACGGCACGGTCTACGCGGGTGACTATTTCGGTGAGATGTCGCTGGACGGCGGCCCCCGTTCGGCTTCGGTGATGACACTTGAGCCCTGTACCTGCTCGGTGCTCAGCCGCACCGATGTCAGCGAACACCTGGCCGAAGAGCCCGAATTTGCCATCAACCTGGTGGTGCAGGTGATACGGCGTGCCCGGGCCGCCACCGAAACCGCCCGCAACATGGCCTTGCTCGACGTGTATGGCCGGCTGGTCGCCCTGCTGGAAGAGCGGCGTGGCGATGCAGAGGCTGAAGGCACTGCCAGCCCCGCCATGCTGGAATCCATCACCCACCAGGACATTGCCAACCGCGTGGGCGCTTCCCGCGAGATGGTGAGCCGCCTGCTCAAAGACCTTGAAAAAGGCGGCTACATTGAGCTCGGCATCCGGCGCATCACACTGCTCAAGAAGCTGCCCAGCCGCTGGTAAGTCCGGTGGACTGACCGCCGGGCCGACACCCAGGCGCGGCCTGTTGCGCTGAGCCCAGTTCGCGCCCCCAAAGGAATCTCCCGTGACATCTGCGTATCGGTGTTTCTGTTTTGCGGTTCCTTCCAGGCTGCTCAAAAAACTGGCAACCAAGGCCGGAGAAGCCGACCGTCATGTGATGCGCGGGCATATCGAGCACACAGCGCGTCTTCGCTCGCTGCGAAGTGCCTGGAGCGCGCCTGCACCGTTGCCCCCGCTTCTGGCCGCGACCGCGCACAAGGTGGCTGCACCGGGCCAGCGTACAGTTTTTGATGCGGGCACAGGCATGCTGCTCCCTGGCAAGCCCGCGCGAGCGGAAGGTGACAAGCCGGTCAGAGACAAGGCCGTCAATCAGGTCTACGACAACACCGGCATCACGCTGGATTTCTTCCTCAAGGTTTTTGGGCGCAACTCCATAGACAACCGGGGGATGCGCGTGAACTCGGCGGTGCATTTCGGAAAAAACTTCAGCAATGCCATGTGGACCGGCGAGCAGATGGTTTACGGTGACGGCGACGCCAATGTAGGCGGCTTCACCCAGGCGCTGGACATCATTGCCCACGAACTCACCCACGGCGTGACCCAGCACCTCATACCACGCGGGCTGGGCGTGGTCCGCGTGCCGGTCAGAGACAGGGAGTTCAAAGAGCAAACCCATGCCCTCCAGGGCCAAAGCGGCGCGCTCAACGAATCTTTCTCTGACGTGGTCGGCAGCATGGTCAAGCAGTGGCACGCCGGCGAGGACGTGACCGGGGCCAGCTGGCTGCTCGGCGAGCACATGCTGGCACCCGAGCATGGCAAGGCCATCCGTTCGCTGAAGGACCCGGGCAACCGGAAACTGACGTGGTACGAAGACGATCAGTTCAAGAGCATGGACCAGTATGTCGATAGCGCTGACGTGCATGACAGCTCCGGCATTCCCAATCACGCCTTTTATCTGGCCGCACGGAAAATGAGCGGGTACTCTTGGGAAGCGGCCGGGCCGATCTGGTACGAGGCTTTCGCCCAGCTCAAACCCAGGGCCAGCTTTGTGGATGCAGCCAGAGCGACTCTTGGCGCCGCTCTGGCGCGTCACGGACTTCAATCAAAAGAGTACAAAGCCGTCAACGCGGCATGGCGGGCCGTCAAAGTGCTGCCCTGAGCCTGGTAGCAATGCCTTGCATTGTTTCGGGCGCCGTGCAAGCATTCCTGTTGCCACAATTTTCAGAGTTTCCAGTCGTTGAGTACCCCCAAAGATGCCCTTGCGTTGCACATCCTGCCTGACCACCAATCCGGACGCCAACCGCTTCTGCGGTAATTGCGGCACGCCTCTTCATGCTGGTGGCGAAGTCAGGGAGCAGCTGGTGCCGCCGACTGCGCCGGAAGTTCAGTGGGGTGCACTGAAGCACGCCACCATTTTGTTTGCGGATATCGTCAGCTCGACGGAACATGTGGCCGGGCTCGATCCTGAGCAAGCCATGGAGCAACTGCATCCCGCCGTCCAGCGCATGTGCCATGCGGTGGAGAGGTTTGGCGGCACGGTGGTGAGAACGCTTGGCGACGGCATCATGGCCCTGTTTGGTGTGCCCAAGGCGCTGGAAGGCCATGCCAGCCTGGCCTGTGAGGCCGCCATCGTCATGCAGGCAGCGTTCGAAGGCCATGCCCAGGGTTTGCGTATCCGGGTTGGCCTGCATTCCGGCCAGGTGGCGCTTGATCCCGGGGCCGCTGACGCCACGAAAGGCGGTGGTGTGCACGGCCATGCCATTCATCTGGCCAGTCGCGTGGTGGGCCTTGCCGAGCCGGGCGGCATCTGCCTGACGGGCGATTGCCTGGCCCTGGTCCGCACGGTTTGTGATGTCCGGTCCATCGGCCCTCATCTTCTCAAGGGCATCAGCGAGCCCGTAGAGATACATGCCCTGCTCGGCATGAAACACGATGTCGACAACTACCATTTTCATGAGGCGTCGCTGTCTGTTTTCAGGGGACGTGCCAAGGAACTGGAAATCCTGAAGAACGCGCTTTCCCTCGCCAGCCAGGCGCAAGGGGCCGTGCTGGGCCTGTCGGGCGCGCCGGGAACCGGCAAGAGCCGCTTGTGCCACGAATTCGCCCAATGGTGTCGTGCAAAGGACATTCCTGTCCACGAGATACGCACGCAACTTTACGGGCACGCCACACCCCTGCAGCCGGTGTTGATGTTGCTGCGTACCTGCTTTTTTCAGATATCCCCAAAACACGACGCGGCTGGCGCACGCGAGCGGATTTCAGACATCCTCGCAAAATGCGGTTCAGGCTCGGCAGATGACTTTTCCCTGCTGTGCGAGTTTTTGGGGGTGGCCGAGGAAGGCAGTGCGGCCTGCTCGCTCAACCCGAAGGCGCGGCGCGCCAGATTGTTGGGGCTGGTGCATGAACTGGTCAAGCAGGCCGGAGCCAGCCCCTCCGTCATTGTGTTTGAAGACCTGCATTGGCTCGACGAGGCGAGTGCCGAGTTTGTGTCTGCCCTGGTGCAGGCGGTGGCGGGTACCCGGCTGCTGCTCCTGCTCAATTACCGCCCGGGTTACCAGGCACCCTGGGCGGAGTTGCCGCACTTCCAGGCCATTCATCTGGCTGATCTCAGCACAACCGACGCGCTGGACCTGGTACGCGAAAGGCTCAGGCACCACCCGCATCTGCACGGCTTTCTGTCCCTCATCGTGGAGCGCTCCGCGGGCAACCCGTTTTTTGCCGAAGAACTGGTCAACTCGCTGATCGAGAAAAGCGTCCAGCTGAAGATGTCTGCGGTTGGCTCAGCAGACATGGCCCCGCTGGTCCATGCCTTGCCCGCGACAGTACAGGCTGTCATCGGCGAACGGATCGACAGGCTCGTTGCCGCGCAAAGAACGCTGCTTCACATCTGCGCCGTCATCGGCAAGGAAATACCGCTCCCTGTATTGCAGGATGTCGCGGTTTACCTGGTCAGCCAGGTGGAGAGCGGGCTGGACGGGCTGTGTGAAGTGGAATTGCTCCAGCTGCTGCGCGAGATCGCCGGCGAGCGGCGGTTTGCCTTCCGCCACCCGCTGATTCAGGAGGTGGCCTACAGCTCCCAGCTCAAGGCCAGGCGTGCCAACCTGCATGCCGCGGTGGCGGTGGCCATGGAGGCGCATTACAGCGCCCAGCCTGGCGAGTTTGCCGCGTTGATTGCGTATCACTATGCAGCGGCCGGGAAGTTTGTGCAGGCGGCCCAGCATGAAGCACGTGCGGCCAAGTGGACGGGATCGACCCATTCTGCACAGGCTACCAAACACTGGCGCAGGGTGTGGGCTCTGCTGGAGGGCCAGGAGCGTTCTCACGAGGTCAACAGCCTTCGCGCCCTGGCAGGCGGGCGGATTGTCTACCTGGGCTGGCGCGAGGGTCTGAAGCCCGACGAGGTGCACCAGATTACTCATGAAGCCATCGAACTCGCGAGCGAGGTCGACACCCGGCTGGTTCAATTGCTGCTCTTTGCCCGGGGCCGCATCCTGCAATCGGGCGGAGGCGCGGCCGACGACTATGTCGAGTGCATTCTCAAGGCGCTGGCGCTGACGCCGCCAGGGCAGGACACCGGAAGGGTGGCGATGCTCAATGTGGCGTTAAGCCAGGCCTATGCGTGGGCGGGCTTGCTGCACCAGGGCCTGGCGGCCAATGATGCTGCCCTGGCGGCGGTGCAGCACATTGATCAATTCGACCGCGAATTCATCGACTTCAGCATTGAGCAATGGGTGCTTGGCATCCGTGCCCGTTTGTTGATACGGCTGAACCGGGTGGAGGAAGCGACCCTGTGCTTGCAAAACATGCTGTCTGTCAGTGCAGGTCTGAACGACCCTGTCATTGGACAAATCGCCCACCATATTCATGTAGAACTTGCCGCAGTTACCCAAAATACTCTGCTCGCCAAGGAGCATGCGGCGATTGTCATCAAGCTGGCGCAGCAGCACGCCAGCCCCTATTCAAGAGTATTTGCGCTCTGGAGCTCCGGATTGGCTCAGACGAGTGTTGGCGACCTGGAGGCGGCGCAGCAGAGCTTTCTGGATGCGCTGGAACTGATCGCCAGTTCGAAAGTTGCGGTGGAGTTCGAGGCCGAAATACGGGCTGGCCTTGCGGAGTGCTACCAGCATCTCGGCAACTTCCACTTGGCCGAGGCATCTGCCCAAGAGGCGCTTGTTCTTTCGAGGCAGCGCAGCAATCGACTGGCCGAATGCAGAGCTCTAATCGTTTTGGGTGCCGTGTCGGCTTCGAAGAACGAGCCCGAGAGAGTCGAGAAGGCACAAGACCTGTTTGATCAAGCGGCACAGCTGATCTCCCTGACAGGGGGCAAAATTTTTGAAAGCTCTCTGGCGCGAGCCCAGGCGACGGCCTTTCCACCTGCAGCGATTTAGATGGAGGGCGTTTCGGTCTCAGCTGCTGCGTGCAATCAGGGTGTACTCGCGAAGACCGTAGCCGGCGATGACTTCAACCTTTGAATTGAACGTGCGTTCGCAGTACTCGCGCCAAACATCAGGTTGCGCATAGTAGAGCTCGGGCACGGGCAGACTCTGCGCGGAAGTCGGGGTCAGAAAATTCACCGCAAAGCCTCGCCGGCTGGTGCTGTGCATGTTCGCAAGCGACTTTGCAACGAAGAGCTCCCATAAGTCGATGGGCTGCTTCAATTTCACATTGAAAATGCCGCTTGCAATCGAGTAATCAGCCGTTCGGGGGCTGGTGCTGGCGATCAAAAATTTTGTGCCGATGCGTTTTTGCCATAACTTCTGCGCCTGGGTAATCATCGCGGGTGAGATATCCAGTCCCAGATAGTCAATCGCAGTCCCGCGAAAGCGTTTGGCCAGGAAGGCCAGAACCGCACCGTACCCACAACCCACATCATTCAGTGAAGTGGCGCTTTCAAAGCTGCAAAGCTTGAGCAGATGCACGAAACGCATTTGCTGCGTGGGGACGCATGACCAATCGACGCCCAAGGGGGTAGCCCCATGGGTGTTGATTTTGCGGGTGTAGTACTGCGCTACATCATCAAGCAACGCATCAAGCGATGGTTGCTTGAGGTGCTCAGTCACTGAAGACGCCGGAGGATAAAGCTGCGCCAGCTCGGGCGACTTCTTACTTCTTTGCGCCAGACTTGCCCGGTTTCGCCGACGCCCTGGCTTGACGTGCTGCGTTTGCCGCTTGCACGGATTGCATGGGGAGCGAGATCGTGAGGTAATCTTGCTCCAGGTAATGAACAGGACGACTCTTGTCTGTAATCTTCACCTGCGCATTTTCTTTCTCGCCGCGCATGTCGTGGGAAGTGAAATAAACCGGCAGTGGTGCTTTGGCCGCGAGGTTTTTAATCAGGGCATTGACAATCGCAACGTCTCCATTCTGCTTGGGTCGATTGGAGTCATGCTTGCTGAGTGCCCCTATCAGGTCATACCAGCGATTTTTAACTTCGTTGTTTCGGGCGCCAAGATTGAGCGCCATGACGCTGGTCTTGAAGGAGCGGCCCTTCTTGAAGATTTTGAATTCCTTCTGCAAGGCCACCATTTCTTCGATGCCACCGTGGTGCGTGTCTTTGCCCTGCGGGGGCGCAAACCGGAGATTCAATTCATCCAACATGCTACCGATGTAGATGTCGTGCTCTTTCATAAACCAACCCATATCTCTCTCCTAGTGGTTAAGTGGTAACAGAAGCAGAAGTGCGCATATTGTTAAAAGTGCACGGTACTTTAAGTCCCTTTTGGGGTTTGCCCAAGAGGGCATTCTGCCCTCGCGCATTCAAACTCAACTCAAGGGGCAGCATTCTTGGCTCCGCGCCCCTTTTCCTGATCCCGGGCGAGCCTCAATTGCCATTGAGAATCTTTCGTGCAACCTGCGGCGAGGCATCGCTGGTTCCGCGCAGGCGCACCACCGCACCGCTGCGGGTGCCTGCCGCATTGACGCCTAGAGCGGCGGGGTTGACGTCACTGAAGGCTTCGGCATCGGGCACCTTGACCACGCCGGGCCGTTGCGGCCGGCCAGCGTCGGGGTCGGGCCGCTGCGGCGAATAGTGCGCCCAGCGCGGCCCGGTGATTCGCGTGCCGCCAACAGATACCGTCTTGCTTCCGGTGGCGATGCTGTTGAAGTTGCCGCTGCGCCGGATGGCGCTCGGGTTGTCGGGGTGGTCCACAAAGGCGTTGGGGTTGCCGCTGGTGTCGTACCACTTGTCTTCGAAGTGGGATTGCTGCGCGCCGCTGCGGGTGCCGATGACGACATCGTCCCGTTCCACGTAGGCGTCCACCGTGACCGGTTTGTTGCCGGTGTTGATGAGCTCAATCTTCCAGACGCCGCTGGGGGCGGTCGCGGTCTTCTGGTCGAAGCTGAAGGTCGGGGCGACCGCGAGCAGGGCGCAGGTGCCACGCCTGCCGGTGGCCACTGTTTCAGGGTAGATCAGCGCACAAAGGGGCTGTTTGCCGCCGTTGGTCCACATCCGTGATTCGCCAAACTTCAGCGCCGGCAGTGGCGCGCAGCCCGGCGGGGACAGCTGGATCTGCATGCCCTCGCGGTCTTCCTCCACCCACAGTTCCACAAAACTTTGAGTCGAATCGTCGGGTAGCCCCCGCCAGTCAAGCGTATGCCGCTCTCCTTTTGATAGCGTTTTGTTGGCGTGGGTGCGCAGCTGGTAACTGTTGCCGGCCGCCAGCACGATCTGCAGCCGTTTGCCCAGCAGCGCGATCAGCTGGTCCATGGCGGCTTCCAGAAGCGATGTGCCATCGTGTGGCCCTGCCAGGGTGCCGAAACTGACGTTCACGGTCACCTTCGCGTTGTCGGTGCAGCGCGACAGGATGTACATCAGGCCGTCCAGCACATGCACATTCATCGAGCCGCCCGAAGTGTCGCGCACCGTGTCGTAGTCGAGCTGCACGGCGATCAGCGGCGCCCGGCTGGCGTCGTCGTTTGCAGCCGCCCAAGTAGGCGGTGCGTCGAAGCCGGGGGGAAGGTTGCCCACCTGGGCCAGCAAGGTGCGCGGCCCGGCCGCGAGATCCATGACGTGGCTGCCGTGGCTGACGGAGGTATCCAGCGCATGAAAGAAATGCTCGTTTTTCGGCATCTTCTTGCCCAGCGTCGACAGCCCCAGCGCGACGTAGACCGCGCTTTCGTCCACCAGACCGTTGTGGACATTGGCCCGCATTGCCGCGTTGATGTCAGCAGCGGTCAGCTCATGGCCATAACCCAGGGCGTTCGGCGTGCGGCCCGTGCCCTCGGCGTCCTGCCGCCAGAAATAGGCCGTACGCGCTTTCCCCTGATGCAGGAAGTTGGCATGCGCCAATGCCAGACTGTCGTCAATCAGTGCCAGCACCTTGCCCGACAGCAGGGTCTCGGCCTGCGCTTCGGCCTGGTAGGCGGCGCCGGTCGAATGGGGCGGCAGGCTTCCCTTGCCATGACCGGTCGGGTCGTCGGCATATTCCGCCGCCGGCAACCCCAGCTCGAAACGCAGCACCAGCGCGTGCAGGCGTCCCCCGGGCTGGATGTGTTTGAAAAACGCCGGCCGCACCCGCGCCGTACAGAACTTCAGCCCGGCCGGCGCCGCGCGGCCGGTGTACACGGGCGGAACGTGCAGCCATTTGCTGGACGCAGCGGCCAGCAGTTGGTGGACAGTCGTGCCGGGCTTCAGCTCGATGGCAATCGGCAGCCATTTCGGGCGCTGGTCGCCGTAACCTGAAAAATCGTCTGCTTCCGCCCAGATCAGGTAAGGGTCAAAGCCCTTGGTGGCGCCGGGCTTGGCCCAGTCAATGCCCGTGAACTCGCCCGTGGGCAGTTTGGTCCAGCTCATGGCGGCTTACTTGAGCGGCTGCCACTCTTTGGCGGCTTTGGTCCACATGAACTCGAGCAGCGGCGACGCGGCAATGGCCGATGCCGACGACGCGTATTCGTAGTAGCCGCTCTTGTTGTCGATCATGGACACGCGCGGGTCGAAGTCGATCACCGCATCTTTCGCGCCGTGGAATTTCGGGCCGTTGAAGCCGCGTTCATGCAGTTTTGCACCGGTGCAGCGCGCGACAAAAAATTCTGCCAGCGATGTGCCGAGCAAGCGCCCCGCGGCGCTGTCAGCCGGGTAGTGCATGCCCGCGACCGTGCGATTCACCGCAATCCGCGCGGCCAGGCGTTCGAGCTGCTCGCGGTATTTGTCACCGTGCGGAATCAAAGCCTGCAGCACTGCGCAGGTCATATAGGCTTCCGTCGCATGGCCGCTGGGCCAGCTGGCATGACCGGGTGTCGGGATCATGGGTTGGATTTGCGGTGACAGGTCGACCGGCCTCGGGCAGGCAAAGGCGTGCTTTAAGCGCATCTCCACATGAATGGCCAGCGACATCGCCAAGTCCAGCAACTCCAGCGTGTATTTGTGGCGGTGAGCCGTTAGACCCACGATGGACGCCCAGAAAGCCGGGCCGCCGCCCGTCTGCGCCAGAACCTCTGCACCACGGTCTTCGCGCAACTCGGCGTAGTTGGCGACCAGGTCCAGTTGCTGCTTGAAGATGCTTTCAGTCGGACGGGTCAGGCTCGCAAGTGTCAGGTCCTTCAGCGGCTTGCGGTCAAGATCGACAAAACCAAGCGTCATCGACTTTTTGCCCTGGTTGACGTCGAAGCGCACCCCGGAAAGCACTTCCAGTGCGCAGACCGCCATGCGCGGGCCTGCGGCCCATTCGGCGAGGCGGTCTGGTTTGTCTAGGGGGGTGGGCAGCGTGAATGGGAGAGTTGCGCCTTGGAACGGGCCAGTCAACGCCGCTCTGTTGTTCGTCAGTGCGTCCGCCAGTAGGGGGTCGGTTTGCGGTCCAAAGCCCGAAAAGCCAGAGAACCCAGAAAAGCCAGAAAACCCAGAAAAACCCGAGAAACCCGAAAAGCCGGAGAAGCCGGAAAAACCAGAAAAACCAGACATCAAAGTCTCCTGTTAACGATAAGAAAAAAACTAGTCGGGCAGCCCGGCGGCTTGTAAAGCGCCAGCCAATAAAGCCGTGAATTCAGGCGATGACCTGCTACCTGGGTGCCGCACCACGAATTCCCTAACCGTGAAAGTGGGATCGATCGTCAGCAATTTCTGCACAGTTAACCTGGCCTGCTGTACGTCTCCATGCAAAGACTGGGAAATAGCCAATGAGCGGTAGCTGGAGAGATGCATCCTGTTCGCTTGCAGGGATCGCTTTGCATACTCACTCGCGATCGGGTACTTTTTTGCGGCTATAGCGGCGGCCGCTGCCAGCGAGTCATAGTAATAACGCAGCGGATCTAGAGGGGACAGCCGGAGAGCTTTTTCGGCGGCAACAAAAGCTTCTTCACCTTCATTTTTATAGGCGTGCATGATGCTGGTGAAAAGCCACGCCAACGACTCATTGGGATTTTTTTCCAGTGCTGATCTGTGCTGATCTTGGGCTTTATCGAGGTTCTTGAGCAAATTGCTCTGCACCATGCCTTCAATTGTCAATGCGAGTGCGCAGTTCGGGTCGGCATCGAGAGCGCGATGCGTGGCATCCAGCGCCAGTTGAGCATCTTTGTCCGGGGAGCTGGACCAACCCTGAGATGCACGCATGACGTACCACTTGGCCAGCCATGCATGGGGGATGGGGTGACGCCGGCCACGTTCAATCAGGTGCTCGAGCATCAGGTGAGACCGCTCAAACTCAGCCGGGGAGGTGCGATGCATCAGGGCGATGGCGCCGAGAAGCAGGGTATAGCCCTCGAGATTGGGGATGGCCTGGCTGTGTGCACGCTGCAGTTGCTGCGACATCACCGAGGAACTGACCGCTGCGACCACCCGCGCAATCAGCTCATCATCAGCCGCAAACAAACCATGCACCTCCCCCTTGAGGCTGTCAGCCCAAAGAATGTGCCCGGTTTTGGTATCGATCAGCTCCACGAACAAGGCCAGCTGCGTTCCCGCACTGCGGCAGGTGCCCGAGAGGATGTAGGTCGCGCCCAGGTGTGTCTTGATGTCCTGGATGGCCTCGCGGCGATCCCGGAACACGGTCGTTGACAGCCGCGAAATCACATGCAATTCCGAGGTTCGCGACAGCGCCGCGATCACCTCGTCCGCCAGAGCTTCACCAAGCAATTCATGCCCTGGCTCGTTGCTGCGCATCGCAAACGGAATCACCGCAATCGTAGGGCGCAGGTTGAGTTCAACGGCATGGCCCGGCGGAACGATGGGGGCATCGCCGGGTGGGCCGACGCGGTATGCGCGAATCGGCTCCTTGACGTGTTTGAGATGGCACTCACCGAGGTCTTCGACGTCGGCATCCAGCAGCGGCGCGAGCTGATCGCGCATGTCGGCGGTGACCACGATTTCACCCGGCCCTGCAAGCGTGCTCACGCGCGAGGTCAGGTTGACGTCGGTGCCGTAGATGTCATGCTGGTCGGTGACGAAGCTGGCGAGGTGGCCGCCCATGCGCAGGTGCATCTGGTGCTCGGGCCGCACGCCGCGGTTGGCCTGGCGGGTGAAGCTGTGCAGGGCGAAAGCGGCCTTGACGCAACCCTGGGCGCTGGCAAATTCGAGCATCAGGCCGTCGCCCAAGCTTTTGACAATGCGCCCGCCATGCTGCGGCAGCACCTTGTGCTCTGCCTCTTCCACGAGTTGTTGCCACCGCTGTACAAAGCCATCCTGGTCCTGCTCCATGATCCGGACCGACTCCACCACGTCCATGACCAGCAACACTTTCGTGCTTCTTGGCAGGTTGGCAGGGAGTTCGATCAACGGGAGCCTCATCGTAGACGGTGTAACAAAAGTTTACCTCCTCTGTTTGTAGGAGAGGCCGTCTGGATGTGGTGAATAAGCCCGATGGCGCACGGCAGCGCGCAATACGTTGCTTTAGTGCTGAATCGTCTTGGCTTCCCGTGGTCGTGCCGTTGCCGCGATGTCAGGCTGGCCCTGCAGTCGCCGGTAAATCGGCGTGAAGTCGGGCGCTGTTTTGTTGAACACTTCCTGGAAGCTTTTGATGACAAAGTAAGCCTGCAGGCATTGTTGCTATTGTTTGCATAGCTGCTCACGCTCGTATTTGTTGGGCTGAAGGCCGATTTTCTTAAGAAATTACCTGCCTCTGAGGCTCGCCACGCGCGGTGCTCTGGCCTTGCATCAATCGGTGGGCGATTTGCATTCATTGGCTGTCTGCGCAACAAGCCGTCAAGCCTTCAGTCGGTCCAAAGCCTGCAACGCTGTGATTATCGGAATGCCTTCAAACCTTTGCAGCACCAGCAGGTCCTGGTCACCGGAGACGATGAGGTCGGCTTGGGCCGCTTTGGCGCATGCCAGCACCGAATCGTCGTCAGTGTCGCGGCTGACAGCTTGGGCCAACGGGGAGGGTGAGACGACTTCACACAAAGCGCTGTAGTTCATGACCAACTGCTGCGCTGATATGTCACGCTTTAACAGCTCGCTCCCCAGTTTGGTGCCCAGCAGTTTGCGTGTCAGTTCAGAAATGAGTGGATAGCTGGTGAAGGCCGCGAATTTATCTTCGGTCAGGGCAACCAGCAAATGGTGTGGTGTGCCTCGCCAGATCAGGCCAGAAATAACGATGTTGGTGTCAAGAACAATTCGCAGCATCAAAACACTGACCCATTAATTAGCGAGAGACTGCGCACCGGCCTCCAGCTCTGCATCGGTCAATGGAGCAATGGGGTCGCTTCCAAGCTTTTGCCAGATGACTTGCAAATCGGCCTTGGCCTTGCTTCGCAAAGAGGCGCGAATAAGTCGTTCAAAATGACGTGCATCAAACAAACCAGCCATGGCGGCCTGGCTGGCCAATTCGTCGGGCAGATCAATCGTAATACTCGTCATGGCGTGCTCCTGTAACGCTGCTGAAAGCAAGGAATTTCAGTTTACAGCAAAGCTTATTTTTACCTGCTTGCCGAGGAAACCCCGGAGGCGGGGCACCCGTTCCGTTGATTGACTCGGAGTGATTGTGCGGGCTCACCGCATCGCATCCGCCGCCAGTTCCGGCATCCCCTTCAGGCGCTGATAAACCGGCGTGAAATCCGGCGCTGTTTTGTCGAACAGTTCCTGGAAGCTGTTGATGACAAAGTAGGTCTGCATTTTGTGAGTCGTATATCATGCTAGATATGGCATAATTTGTTATGAAAACAATCAGCTGGGTTGGCGACAGCAAGAAGGACTTGCTTGGCTTTCCAGTCGACGTCAGGCGTGAGGCGGGTTATCAGTTGGGCAAGGTGCAGGCTGGCCTTGAGCCTGACGACTGGAAGCCCATGAAGACTGTGGGTTCCGGCGTACGCGAAATTCGTATCCGAGATGCTTCCGGAGCGTTTCGGGTGATCTACCTGGCCAATGTAGGGACGACGGTCTATGTCTTGCATTGCTTTCAGAAAAAGACCGAAAAAACCAGCCTTCCTGATTTGAGGTTGGCGCAAGAGCGGTTCAAGAGAATCCAGGAGTGAAGCGTGAAAACTGAAGCAACAAAAGCTGTCCGCGTGACCAAGGGCGATCCCCGTGGTGTTTTCTATGACCTGTTCGAACCCGATGAGGCCGCTGAACTGACCATGCGTTCTGCACTGTTGAGTGCCTTGCAGGTCTGGCTCGCGGAAAGTGGCCTGACTCAAGCAAAAGCGGCCGTGCAGTTGGGTGTGACTCAAGCCAGAGTCAGTGACATCAAACGGGGAAAAATCAACAGCTTTAGCCTTGACTTACTTGTCCGCCTGGCCGCACGGGCCGGATTTTCTCCCAGGCTCAAGCTGGCCGCTTGAGCTCAGGCCACCGGGCCCGCCGCCAATTCCGGCATTCCTTTCAGCTTTTCATAAATCGGCGTGAAATCCGGCGCGGTTTTGTCGAACAGTTCCTTGAAACTGTTGATGACAAAGTAGGTCTGCTGGTAGCTGTCGATCTTGTAGCGGGTGCGCATCACGCGCTCAATGTCCAGCGGCAGGCGCTGGGGCTCGGGGCTTTGAGCCGAGTGCTGCAGTTCGCCCGAAGAACTGAGAATGCCCGCGCCGTAAGCGCGCAGTCCGTCCTTTTGCTGGATCAGCCCGAACTCGATGGTGTACCAGTAGAGCCGGCTCAGTTGCTCGCAGGCGCCCAGGCCGTGGGCCTTGAGGCCGCCCTTGCCGTACTCCTGCATGTGGTCGGCAAAGATGGGGTTGAACAGCAAGGGTACATGGCCGAACAGGTCGTGAAACACGTCGGGCTCGACGATGTAGTCGAACTCTTGAGGCTTGCGTATCCAATCGGTCACCGGAAATTGGCGGTTCGCCAGCAGGGTGAAAAACGGCACCTCCGGAATCAGCCCCGGCACGGTGACGATTTCCCAGCCGGTGGCTTGGCGCAGGCGCTGGTTGATGTCTTCAAAGCGCGGAATGTGGTCGCTCGCGCCCAGTGAGGGCAGGGCGGTGATGAACTCGTCGCAGGCCAGGCCCGGCAACAGCGCGGCCTGTCGTTCGTACAGGCGCCGGTAGGTGTCGTGGTCGGCCGCCGTGTAGCTGTCGTAATCCTGCGGACAGGTGTAGTCGGCGCCCGCGCGGGTGTAGTCGCCGCGAGGGGGGCGTTCACTCGCGCCGTAGGATGTGACCCCCACCCTCCCCACTGCGTGTGGTTCGCTGCCCCCCGAGGGGGCCGTCGCTTGCTCGGGGCGGCCCTTCGCGGCGCGTGCCCCGGCACTTCCATCTTCCTGAGGCGCGCCGGTCCTCATGCTTTTTGCAGGACGCCGCGGCGCATCTGATCCAGCTCAATACTTTCGAACAGCGCCTTGAAGTTGCCCTCGCCAAAACCCTGGTTGCCCTTGCGCTGGATGAACTCGAAGAAGATGGGGCCGAGCTGGTTCTCGCTGAAGATCTGCAGCAGCAGCTCACCCGGCGTGCCGTCCACCAGGATGTTGCGGGCCTGCAGCTCGGCCACGTTTTCGCCGTGGCCGGGAATGCGTTTGTCGAGCAGCTCGTAATAGGTCTCACCGGTGTTCAGCAGCTTCATGCCGCTCATTTGCAGCGAGTCCACGGTGGCATACAGGTCGTTGGAGCCCATGGCGATGTGCTGGATGCCTTCGCCCTGGTACTTGTCGAGGTACTCCTGGATCTGGCCGGCTTTTTCGTTGCCTTCTTCATTGATCGGGATGCGGATCTTGCCGCAGGGGCTGGTCATGGCCTTGCTCTTGACGCCGGTGGCCTGGCCTTCGATGTCGAAGTAGCGCACCTCGCGGAAGTTGAACAGGCGCTCGTAAAAGCCCGACCACTCGGCCATGCGGCCGCGGTGCACGTTGTGGGTGAGGTGGTCGATGTAGGTCAGGCCGTGGCCGGCCGGGTTCAGCTCTGCGCCGGGCAGGGGTTCAAAGTCCACGTCGAAGAAGCCGATGTTGCCGATGTCGCCGTCTTTCGCGCCATTTTTGCCGCGCCAGCGGTCGATGAAATAAATGATGGAGTCGCCGATGCCCTTGATGGCCGGGATGTTCAGCTCGCCCGGGCCTGCCGTGTGGGCATAACCCCAGGCGCCCAGGCTGATCGCGCGCTCATAGGCCGCCTTGGCATCCTGCACGCGGAAGGCGATGGCGCAGACGCTGGGGCCGTGCTGGCGTGCAAAACGCTGGGCAAAAGAATCGGGCTCGGCATTGATGATGAAGTTGATGCCGCCCTGACGGTAGAGCGTCACGTTTTTGTGGCGGTGCTTCGCGATCGGCTTGAAGCCCATGCGTTTGAACAGTGCCCCCATGGCAGCCGGGTCGGGCGCCGCATATTCAATGAATTCGAAACCGTCAGTGCCCATGGGGTTGTCCCATGCGGTGGTGGCTGTGGCGGTCGGGGTGCTTGTGGAAGTCATGGTGTCTCCAGACGATAGGCGTTTTGCGGGCAACAGATCCCTTAATGTACCGGCGCGCCCTCTCACGTTTTATGCAAATTGAGGCGCTGATCTTGGCAATCGTGCAGTAAACCTGCAAAATAGGCCGCATGGAAGCATTAGACAAGCTGGACAGACTTATATTGCGCAGCCTTCAGGCAGACGGAAGGGCCACCTACGACCAGATCGCCGAGGAGGTCCGCCTGTCGCCGAGTGCTGTGTTGCGCCGCGTCAAGCGGCTGGAGGAAAGCGGCGTGATCGCCCGGTATGTGGCCCTGGTCAGGCCCGAATCCGTCGGGCTGGGGCTGACGGCCTATATCAATGTGCGGCTGGAAAAACACACCGAATCCCACAAGCGCAACCCCATGGACCTATTCCGTGCGAGTGTGCAGACCTGGCCCGAGGTGGTGGAGTGTGCGGCGCTGACCGGCGAGATGGACTATTTGCTGCGTGTGGTGGTCGCCGACATGGCGCATTACAGCCGTTTCATCATGGACACCCTGCTCAAGCACCCCAGCGTGCAGGACTGCAAGACCAGCTTTGTACTGGATCGGGTGAAGGCCACAACCGCAGTGCCAGTTTGAACGTGCCGGGACGGATATCTGGGCCGTTTGGGGGGGCTGGTCGGGGCACCTGATTCCGGATGAATTAGGGGAAGGAGCCGGTTCAGGTGTCGAGTAATGCCGGACCGGCGTCAGTGCAGAGGGGACATTTGCTCCTGTTTTGATAGCTACTTGCGCTTTCTGGACGAGGGCTGGAGGCCAATTTGGCTTGTAATTGAGGTGTCTGACCCCGGTCAGTACGGAAAAAGCCCCTGCAGGCTGGATTTCTGCGGGAATACCCTTATATTGGGTACATGGTCAGTCCCGGCATATTTTTAAAGGCATCCCTGAACGCAGGCAGGGAGTTCTTCCGCCCACCCGTGGTGGAGGACGGCGAGCCTGCGCCTTACCGGGTGCCGGTGATGGTGCCTATCCGTTCCATCGGCCCCAGCCACAGCGAGCGGATTGAAAAGCACTTGCTGGCGCTGGACGCGCACGACCGCTACCTGCGTTTCGGCTACGCCGCCAGCGACGAGCAGATCCGCCGTTACTCGGCCAGCCTCAACTACCAGCGCGACGAAATTTTTGGCATCTACAACCGCCGGCTTGAACTGATCGCCATGGCGCACCTGGCGCTGTCGGTGGATCCGGATCTGACCAGTTGCGCCGAATTTGGCGTGTCGGTGTTGCCGCACGCACGCGGCCGCGGCTACGGCGCGCGGCTATTTGACCGAGCCGTGATCCACGCGCGCAACGAAGGCGTGCGCATGATGTTCATCCACGCGCTCAGCGAAAACACCGCCATGCTCAACATCGCCCGCAAAGCCGGTGCGGTGATTGAGCGCGACGGCTCGGAGAGTGAGGCCTACCTCAAGCTGCCGCCGGCCGACCTGGACTCGCGCATGACCGAGCTGGTGGAAGAGCAGATTGCCCAGACCGACTATCGTCTGAAAGTGCAGGCCATGCAGTTCTGGGACCTGCTGGGACTGGTGCAGGAAGTGCGTCGCGGCGTGCGTGACAGCCGCGACCGCATGCCGATGTGAATATGGCCCCCACGGTCGCTCACTGCGTGTAGCTCCCTGCCCCCCGAGGGGGCTGGCCTTGCTTGGGGCGGCCCTGCGCTGCGGCCGATGGCCCCCACGGCAAAACTCAATCCACATCGGGCTTGTAGCGGCGCGCGCTGCTGCCATGGCGCCTGTCGGCCAGCGGCAAATCCCCCTCAGCGGCCAGGGCGTCCGCGCTTGCCTGCAAGCGCGTCAGCATGCCTGCGAGCAGTTCAATCTCTTGCGGCTGCAGGACTTGCAGCACATCGCGGTTGATCTGTCTAACCAGCGGAAACAGCCGCGCATGCAGGGCGATGCCAGCCGCTGTCAGTTCCACGCGGATCTGCCGGGCATCACCCGGGCGGCCGCTGCGGCTGACCAGTTTTTTCTCAGCCAATGTGGTGACCGCCTTGGAGGTGCGCGGGCGGTCCAGGTGCGCGTGTTCGGCCAGTTCCGAAGAGCCCATGGGGCCGCGCGAAGCCAGCTGCGCCAGAATGCGCCATTCGCGTCGGGTGATACCAAACTGGCCCTCGCAGTACCGCACCACCATGCGGCCGGCGGTGGCCTGCAAGCGGCTGAGGCGGTAGAGCAGAAGGTCGTCCAGAACCTCAGGCGAGAAGAGGCGGGAGGTGGCTTCAGAGGTAACGGTCATGGGGGCGGGCACCAGGGTCGGGCATCAGGGTTACTCCCGGGGATGATTGATTTCCGCAATCAAGGGTCGGGCCAGGACAATCGCCGCACCAACCGGAGATTTATCATGCCACAGCCTCTGTTTCCTGCTGCGCCCAATCGGCGCAAAGTCTTGCTCGGGACCGCCGCCTGCACCTTGGCGGCGGGCCTTTCACTGCCACGACGGGCCCTTGCCCAGACGGGACCCATCCGTATTGTGGTGGGTTATCCGCCAGGCGGCGCGTCTGACCGGGCCGCCCGCATGGTGGGTGAGCGCATGCAGCAACTACTCAAGCGCCCGGTGATTGTTGACAACCGTGTGGGCGCGGGCGGTCGCCTGGCTGCGCAGCAGCTGGTCAACACGCCCCCCGACCAGACCGTGATGATGATTGGCAACCCGGCGGTCATGAGTGTGGCGCCGCTGATCTACAAAGACCTCAAGTTCGATCCGCTGACCGATTTTGTCCCCTTGGGCGCAGTGACCGACTACGATTTTGGCGTGGCTGTCAGCTCGGGCCTGCCGGTGCGCGAGGTCTCGCACATGCTGGCCTGGATACGTGCCAACCCTGACAAGGCCAACGCCGGTGTGCCCGCCACGGGCAGCTTGCCGCACTTTTTTGCACTGATGGTCAGCCACATGGCGCAGGCGCGACTGGAGGTAGTTGGCTATCGGGGCTCGGCCCCGCTGCTCAATGACCTGATCGGGGGGCAGATACCCATCGCCTTCGATACGCTGGACTCCCTGCTGTCGCAACATGAAGGCGGCAAGCTGCGTATCTTGGCAACCTCCGGGGCCAAACGCTCGCCTTTTTCCCCCACCGTACCCACATTCAGGGAGCAGGGCCTGCCTCTCGTGGCCACCGGTTGGAACACCATGTTTGCGCCGGCCACCACGCCCAAAGCCACGGTGGATTTGCTGGCAAAAACCTTGCTGCAGATCATGCAGGAGCCGGAGACACGCGCCAAGTTCGAGGCCGGCAAAATGGTGCCTGTGGCCATGAGCCAGTCCCAGACTGCGGCTGCACTCCAAGCCTTCAATGCACAGTGGAGCCCCGTTATCCGGCGCTCCGGCTTCAAGCCCGAATCCTGAGCGAGTGAGCGCAGCCTTGACCGCCTCGCCACGCCCCAACATCATTTTTATCGTGGCCGATGACCTCGGCTACGCCGACCTCGGGTGTTATGGCGGCCGGGCGCCGGTGTCGCCCGTGCTCGACAGCCTGGCTGCAGCGGGTATCAGGTTCACGCAGGGGTATTCGAATTCGCCGGTGTGTTCGCCCACACGTTTTGCGCTCATGACTGCGCGCTACCAGTACCGCCTGCGCGGTGCCGCCGAAGAGCCGATCAACAGCAAAAGCCGTGGCAGCAGCACGCTGGGGCTGCCGCCCGATCATCCGACGCTGCCGTCGCTGCTTGGGCAAAGCGGTTATCGCACGGCCCTGATTGGCAAATGGCATCTGGGCTATCCGCCTTACTTCGGGCCCCAGCGCTCCGGGTACGAGGAGTTTTATGGACCGATGTCGGGCGGGGTGGACTACTTCAGTCATTGCGACTCGACCGGACGCAAGGATCTCTGGCTGGGTGAGCAGGTGCACCAGGAAACCGGCTACTTGACAGACCTGATTTCACAACGTGCGGTGGACTATGTGCACCGCATGGCAAGCGGCGCCAGAGAGGACAGGCCATTTTTCCTGAGCCTGCACTACACCGCGCCGCACTGGCCTTGGGAGAGCCGCGACGATGCGGCGCTGGCGCCGCAGCTTGAAGGCAAGCTGTTTCATCTTCACGGCGGCAACATCCACACTTACCGGCGCATGATTCACCACATGGACGAAGGCATCGGCCAGCTGATGCGGGCGGTGCAGGAAAACGGCCTGTCCGACAACACGCTGGTGGTTTTTACCAGCGACAACGGCGGCGAGCGCTTTTCAGACAACTGGCCCCTGGTCGGCGGCAAGATGGACCTCACCGAAGGCGGCATTCGTGTGCCATGGATTGCACACTGGCCGGCAGTGATTGCGACCGGCAGGCTCAGTGATCAGCCCTGCATGACGATGGACTGGTCGGCCACCATGCTAGCCGCTGCCGGGGTATCGGCTGATGCCGACTACCCGCTGGACGGCGTATCGCTGCTGCCGGTGCTCGCGCGGCCGGGCCACCGTTTTGCACGCCCGCTTTACTGGCGCATGAACCATCGCGGCCAGCGGGCCCTGCGCGACGGCGAATGGAAATACCTGGTGGTCGATGGCAACGAGTATCTGTTTCATATCGCGTCCGACGAACGCGAACGCGCCAATCTGGCCCATCAGCAACCCGCCCGCCTGGCGGCCATGCGCGAGGCATGGGTCCGCTGGAACGACAGCATGCCGGCTATTCCGGCCGATGCCACGGTCAGCCTGGGTTATTCGCTCAAGGATATGCCACAGCGCTAAGATGTCGGCCCCCACGGTCGCTCACTGCGTGTAGCTCTCTGCCCCCCGAGGGGGCCGCTGCGCCTGCGGGCCGGCAAAGCCGGGCCCGCGGCCCCGGCTTGAATGGAGATAGCCGCGGGCTTACAGCCATCGAAGTAAGTTATCCTTGGCGCTCCTCCACTACCGAACACCCTTGTGTCCGACGCCCCCCCCAGTAGATCGACCAAGCCGGAAGACAAACGCGGCTTTTTGCAAAAGCTTGCTGAAATGCTCCACCCGGGGCCCGACTCCAAAGACGAGCTGATCGAAACCCTGGTCGAGGCGCAGGACAACGACGTCATCGGCGCGCAAAGCCGCGAGATGCTCGAGGGCGTGATCCGCATGGCCGACATGACGGCGGGCGATGTGATGGTGGCCGCGCCGCGCATGGACGCCATCAACATCGATGCGCCCTTTGACGAGCTGCTGCACCTGGTGATAGACACCGCGCACTCACGCTTTCCTGTTTACGAAAACGAAAAAGAAAACATTCTTGGCATCCTGATGGCCAAGGACTTGCTCAAGCTGCAGCGCGCGCCTGAGCTCAACATTCGCGCGTTGCTGCGCCCGGCGGTGTTTGTGCCCGAGAGCAAGGGCCTGAATGATTTGCTGCGCGAGTTTCGCGGCAACCGCAACCACCTGGCCATCGTGATCGACGAGTTTGGCCGTGTTGCCGGCCTGATCACGATTGAAGACGTGCTTGAGCAAATCGTTGGCGAGATCGAAGACGAATTTGACATCGCGGAAGACGACGGCGACATTTTCGGCCTGAGCGACCACACCTACCGCGTCAGCGGCGACACCTCCATCGAGCGGGTCAGCGAGGCCTTCGGCGTGAAGCTGCTGGACGCCGACTTCGAAACCATAGGCGGCCTGGTCGCGCACGAGATGGGTCATGTGCCCAAACGCGGCGAAGTGTATGTGCTGGATGGCCTGCAGTTCACCGTGCTGCATACCAAGGGCGGCGCGGTGCGCTGGTTCAAGGTCTCCCCAGTCGCCGCTGCCGGCACCCCGGCGCCATAAAGACACGCGGCATGGGACGGCAGACCATCGACAGCATGATGCCTGCGCCGCCGACCCTGCCGGCGCTGCTTGAGCACATTGGCTACCCCAGACAGAAGAACCAAGGCGCGTGGGTGCTGCAACTGCTGGGGATGTTGCTCGCCGGTGGCGCCCACGCCGCCAGCATTGCCTGGCCCTTCGCCGTGGGTTTGCCGCAGGGCCAGCCGGTCTGGTGGCTGCAGTTGCTGGCGCTGGCGGGGCTGGTCTGGCAACTGGACCGCTGCAGGACTTTCCGCCAGGGGCTGACCTTGGGTTGGGTGTTTGCCACCGCGTGGTTGAGCGGTATTTTCTGGTGGCTGTTCATTTCGCTGCACATCTACGGCGGGCTGGCTTCGCCGCTCGCTGTATTGGCGGTGCTGGGGCTGGCTATTTTTCTGTCCACCTACTACGCGCTGGCCAGCGCTGTGTTTGTGGCCGTCGGGCCGGCCGGCCGAACACGGCGCGCGCTGGTGTTTGCCGCGTTGTGGTTGATGGCCGAGTTGGCGCGGGTCCAGTTGTTCACCGGCTTTCCATGGGGCGAGGCTGGCTACGCCCATGTGAGCGGCTGGCTGGACGACTACGCCCGCTGGATCGGTGTGCACGGCATCACCTTCCTGGCGGCTTTCCTGGCCGCCGGCCTGGCCGGCTGGAACCAGTCGCGGCGCCAGGTCCTGCTGTTTCCGCTGACGGCGCTGGTGATTGTGGCGGTAGCCGTGCTGGCCGGGCGCCAGACTTCCACCTCAGCCGGCAACCTGCAGGTCACCCTGCTGCAGGGCAATATTCCGCAGAACGAAAAATTCCAGCCGGGCAGCGGCTTGCCGACCGCCCTGCGCTGGTACGCTGAGCAGTTGCAGGGCGCGAAAACCGCGCTGGTGGTGGCGCCCGAGACCGCTTTGCCGTTGCTGCCCCAACAAATGCCCGAAGGCTACTGGGGCGCTTTGCAGTCGCGTTTTGCTACGGGAGGGCAGGCCGCGCTGATTGGCACGCCGCTGGGCAGCTACAGCGCAAGCTACGCCAACTCCGTCGTCGGGCTCAAACCGGCCTCAGGCGCAGGCACGGCACAGAGTTACCGGTTCGACAAACACCATCTGGTGCCTTTTGGCGAATTTGTACCGCCGGGCTTTCGTTGGTTCATCAACCTGATGAACATCCCGCTCGGTGACTTCAACCGCGGCCCGCTCGGCCAGCCCTCGTTTGACTGGCAGGGCCATCGGCTGGCGCCCAACATTTGTTATGAGGATCTGTTTGGCGAAGAGCTGGCGGTGGCCTTTTCCAATGCGGCGATGGCGCCGACTATCCTGGTCAACGTCAGCAACATCGCCTGGTTCGGCAACAGCATTGCCATCGACCAGCATCTGGCGATCTCGCGCATGCGCGCGCTGGAGTTTGAGCGCCCGATGATCCGCGCCACCAACACTGGCGCCACGGTGATCATTGACCACCGCGGCAAGGTCACGCACGAGTTGCCGCGGCATACACGCGGCGCGTTGGTGGGTGAGGTTGAGGGGCGCACCGGCATCACGCCATACGTCTCGTGGGTGTCGCGGTATGGGCTCTGGCCCTTCTGGGGCGGGGCCGGCGTGCTGGTGTTGCTGGCCTGGCTGGCGCGGCGTCGTCGTTGATACGCACCGGTGGCGCTATCAAAATAGTAGCTTCTCACGCCCGTTGGATAAGGGCTGAAGGCCGATTTGTCTAAAAATCAGGACGCGACTCTTCCCATCCGAACCAGCCGCCCGGGACGCCCTGCGGTGATCTCGCCTTCGCGCTGTACGGCCACGCCGGCGACCCAGGTCGCCACATAACCCTCGGCCTTCTGCAGAAAACGTTTGCCCCCGGCCGGCAGGTCGCGCACCAGCGCCGGTGTGCCCACGCTCAGGCGTTGCGGGTCGATGAGGTTCAGGTCGGCGCGTTGACCGGGTGCGATCTCGCCGCGGTCTGTCAGGCCCAGGTAACGCGCGTTGCGCCGCGTCAGCATCTCCACCGCGCGCCCCAGCGGCAGCTTGCCCTGCTCGCGGCCCAACACCCAGTGCGTCAGCATGAAGGTGGTGAAACTTGCGTCGCAAACCGTGCCGACGTGGGCGCCGGCATCGCTGAGGCTGGAGAGCACACGCGGATGGTCCAGCATCTGCCGCACCGCGTCCAGCGAGCCGCTGTTGTAGTTGAAGATCGGGAAGTAGATGAGGTGGCTGCCGTCGCCCCCGGCCAGGTGGTCGTACAGCGCTTCCAGCGGTGTGGCGCCGCGCTGCCTGGCCTGCACCAGAAAACTCTGCATGACCGATGGCTCGTAGTTGAGCTGGTCGTCGAGCGGGAACATGCGCCCGCTGATCATGTCGATACGCGCCAGCAAAATATCCACCAGTGGCGGGATGGCCGTGCCGTCGCCCGCCAGGCGTTCCGACTTCTCGCCCAGGATGCGTGCCTTGCGGGCCGGCTCGCGCAGTGCGGCGGCGCGTTCGGCCAGCGGCAGGTGCGCGACTTCCTTGTAACCGGGGAAGCCCATGAAGGGATGAAAACTCGCGTCCAGCCCGTTGATCACGCCGATGCCGCGCACGGCAGCCTGCAGAAACAATGGCAGGCCAGAGGCCACCGCGCTGTCGACGCGACTGCGTATCGCTTCATACTGCTCGCCGCCCGGGTCGCGCTGCAACCAGGTCATGGACAGCGGCTTGCCGCTGGCTTGCGCCATCTGTTCGACCAGGTCGAATTCGGCGTCGAAGCGCGGCCCCGGCGACGGGCCGCCCCTAGCGGGGAGCGCCCCCTCGGGGGGCCGGTCCTGCAAGGGCCGGGGGGCAGCAAGATCTTGCAACAGGTCGAAGTCGCTGACCACCTGCAACACGCCGTGCGCGATGCCTTTAAACGCGCCGGCCAGTCCCACCAGTTCTGCCGCCGTGGCCTCGGCGGCCGGCGTGTCCTTGCCTTCGGAGGTGCGGTGGTTGTCGCTGCGGCCAGTGCTGAAACCGGCGGCGCCGGCCAGCAGTGCCTCGTGCAGCAGCGCACGCATGGCGGCGATCTCATGCGGCGCGGCGGTTTGTTTGGCCACCGCGCGCTCACCCATCACATACATGCGCAGCGGGTCGTGTGGCACCTGCACCAGGTAGTCCAGGCTGCGCGGCGTCTTCTCCAGCGCGTCCATGTACTGCGGGAAACTCTCCCAGTCCCAGCGTATGCCCTCGTGCAGCGCCGCACCGGGAATGTCTTCCACCCCCTCCATGAGCTTGATCAGGTCGTCCTGATGGCCGGGACGAACAGGCGCAAAACCAACGCCGCAGTTGCCCATCACCAGCGTGGTCACGCCGTGGTAAATGCTAGGTGCGAAGTTTTCGTCCCAGGTCACCTGGCCGTCGTAGTGGGTGTGGATGTCGACAAAACCGGGGGTCAGCCACAGGCCGCTGGCGTCCACCGTTTCGTGCGCGGCTTCGCTGAGGGTACCGACTTCCACGATGCGGCCGTCCCGCACGCCGACGTCGGCGACAAAAGGCTCGCCTCCGCGTCCATCCACCACGGTGGCACCCTTAACCAGAAGATCGAGCATCCTGTTTCCTCCACCAGTAAACCATGACCAGGCCGCTCACGATGTGCCAGATGCCCCACAGGCTGGCCACCGTGACCATACCCAGGTCGCTGCCAAACTGCACGCCGATGATGCCCAGCGCCAGCCCGGAATTCTGCATGCCGCCCTCGATCATCACGGCGCGGCGGTCTTTCTCGCTGACCCGCATGACGACGCTGGTGAGCCAGCCGAAGAACAGCCCGCAGGCGTTGTGTATCACCACGATCAGCAGCGTCGGCAGCAGGCCCAGCGTCAGCAACTGGCGCTCCTTGATCAGGCCGGCCACGATGAACAGCAGCAGGCAGGCCACGGCAAAGTTTCCTAGCGGCTTGCGGATGCGCGCCGTCAGCATTGGCAGCTTGTGCGAAAACAGCAGGCCCAGCGTCATGGGCACAGCCAGCAACAGCAGCAGGCTCAGCCAGATGCCCGAAGGATCGATGCTGAGTTCGCGCATCCAGGCCGCCGTGGCCGGGTTGGTGGCGATCATCCAGCTGAAGTTGAACGGCGTGGCCACCAGCGCGATCACGCTGGCGACCGCCGATACGCTGACCGACAGTGCGGTGTTGCCGCGTCCCAGGTGGGTGATCACGTTACTCAGGCTGCCGCCCGGGCAGGCGGCGACCAGGATCATCGCGGCCTCGACGTTGGGCGGCAAGTCCAGCAGCAGGGTGGCGGCCCAGGTGGCTACCGGCAGCAGGATGAACTGCGGGATCAGCCCGCAGATCACCGCACGCGGCGTCTGCGCCACGCGTTTGAAGTCCTCGATGCGCAGCTCAAGCGCGACCGAAAAAACCATGGTCGCCAGCACCAGGGTGAGGATCAGTTGTTGGGTTGTCATGAAGCTTTCCTCGTGCCTGAGGGTAAACCGGAAAAAGCTCCGTAAAATCAAGGGTTTTCGCGGGTTCAGGCCCGTGCGGTCCTTTACTTGCGCTTACCTGCAGCCACGCTGCTGCGGCACACCCTACCTATGTTGACCTTTCAGCAAATCATCTTGAAGTTGCAGTCCTACTGGGATGCCCAGGGCTGTGCACTCTTGCAGCCTTATGACATGGAAGTCGGCGCCGGTACGTCGCACACTGCTACGTTTTTGAGAGCGCTGGGCCCTGAGCCCTGGAAAGCCGCCTACGTGCAGCCCAGCCGCCGGCCGAAAGACGGGCGCTACGGCGACAACCCCAATCGCGGCCAGCACTACTACCAGTACCAGGTGGTGCTCAAGCCAGCGCCTGCCAACATCCTGGAGTTGTACCTGGGCTCGCTTGAGGCGTTGGGCTTTGACCTGAAAAAAAACGACATCCGTTTTGTGGAAGACGACTGGGAGAACCCGACCCTCGGCGCCTGGGGTTTGGGCTGGGAGGTTTGGCTTAACGGCATGGAAGTCACCCAGTTCACCTATTTTCAACAAGTTGGCGGCATTGACTGCAAACCCATCACCGGCGAAATCACATACGGCCTTGAGCGGCTGGCCATGTACCTGCAAGGTGTGGACAGCATGTTTGACCTCAAATGGACAGACGGCATCACTTATGGCGACGTATTTCACCAAAACGAGGTGGAGCAGTCGACGTATAACTTCGAACACAGCGATGCCGACTTCCTGTTCACGGCCTTCACCGCCTATGAAAAGCAGGCCAAGCACCTGATCGCAGTGCAATTGGCTTTGCCAGCCTACGAGCAAGTGCTCAAGGCCGCACACAGCTTCAACTTGCTGGACGCGCGGGGCGCAATCAGCGTGACCGAACGCGCCGCCTACATTGGCCGCATTCGCAACCTGGCCCGCGCCGTGGCGCAAAGTTATTACGAAAGCCGCGAGCGCCTGGGTTTTCCAATGGCGCCGCGCGAATGGGTTGACCAGATGACGAAGAAGGCTGCTTGATGATTCTGGAAATCGCTCAGTTGCAGGTCAAGCCCGGCGAAGCCGATGCCTTTGAAGCCGCTTTTGCCCAAGCCCAGTCCATCATTGCGTCCATGGGCGGTTATCAGGGGCACGAACTGCAGCGTTGCCTGGAAAACGATCATCACTACATGCTGCTGGTGCGCTGGGCCACGCTTGAAGACCACACCGTCGGTTTTCGGCAATCGGAGCCTTACCAAGCGTGGCGCAAGCTGCTTCACCATTTTTACGATCCGTTTCCAACAGTGCTGCACTACAGCGCCATTGAATCGAAGAATCAGAACAAGCCATGACTAGCAAGAACCTTCTCGTTGAACTGTTTGTGGAAGAGTTGCCGCCCAAGGCACTCAAAAAGTTGGGCGATGCATTTGCCGGCGTGTTGTTCGAGCAGCTCAAGGCCCAAGGGCTGGCTGGTGCTGATTCCACGCTGACTTCCTTTGCTTCGCCGCGCCGTCTTGCCGCACACGTGACGGACGTCGGTGCGCAAGGCGCTGACAGGGCCGTCTCGCAAAAACTCATGCCCGTGACGGTGGGACTTGACGCGTCAGGCAGCGCTACGCCAGCGTTGCTGAAAAAGCTGCAGGCACTCGGCGCCGACGCGTCGGCTGTTGCTGGTCTCAAGCGCGCGCCCGACGGCAAAGCGGAGGCGCTGTTTTATGACAGCAATGTCAAGGGCGCCACATTGGTCGAAGGCCTGCAGAAAGCGCTGCAGGAAGCCATCACGAAATTGCCGATTCCCAAGGTTATGACCTACCAGCTCGCCGATGGCTGGAGCGACGTGAAGTTTGTGCGTCCCGCCCATGGCTTGGTAGCGCTGCACGGCAGTGAAGTGGTGGCCATCGAGGCGCTGGGCCTGAAAGCCGGCAACAGCACACACGGTCATCGCTTCGAGGCCTCTGTGGACCCCGTGGTGTTGAAAGACGCCGACAGTTATGCGGCCACGTTAAAAAAGGACGGGGCGGTGATCGCCAGCTTTGCTGAACGCAAAGCCGAGATAGCCAGACAGCTCGCAGCAGCGGCGGCCAAGGTCGGCGGCGGCGTCAAGGCGATTGAAGACGACGCGCTGCTCGACGAAGTGACCGCGCTGGTTGAGCGCCCCAACGTGCTGGTGTGTGAATTCGAGAAGGAATTTCTCGACGTGCCGCAGGAGTGCCTGATCCTCACGATGAAGGCCAATCAGAAGTACTTTCCGTTGCTAGAGGCGTCGGGCAAGCTCAGCAACAAGTTTTTGGTGGTCAGCAACATCAGCCCGGCCGATGCCAGCGCGGTGATCGGTGGCAACGAGCGGGTGGTGCGGCCGCGCCTGGCCGACGCCAAGTTCTTCTTCGACCAGGACCGCAAGAAGACACTGGCTTCGCGCGTGGCAGGGCTGGGCAAGGTGGTGTATCACAACAGACTGGGCTCGCAAGGCGAACGGGTGGAGCGGGTGCGCGCGATTGCCAAAGCGATTGGCCAGCAACTCGGCGGCGACGCGCTGGCGCAACAGGCCGACCAGGCTGCGCAACTGGCCAAAACCGATCTAGTGACCGACATGGTCGGCGAGTTCCCTGAACTGCAGGGAATTATGGGCCGCTATTACGCGCTCAACGACGGCTTGTCCTCTGATATTGCCGACGCTATCGAAGACCACTACAAACCTCGCTTTGCCGGCGATGAATTGCCGCGTCATCAGGTGGGTGTGATCGTCGCCTTGGCTGACAAGCTGGAAACTCTGGTCGGCATGTTCGGCATCGGCAACCTGCCCACCGGCGACAAGGACCCGTTTGCATTGCGCCGCCATGCGCTGGGCGTGGTGCGCATGCTCATGGAAAAGAATCTTCCTCTCGAGATCCTTCAGCTGACCGGTGCAGGCTTCAAGGCGTTTCCAGACGGCATGTTGGGCGATGCCCAAACAGACCTGAGCCTTTTTATTCTGGACCGTCTCAAGGGTTACCTGCGTGAGGGCGGCTACTCTGCAGCCGAGGTGGATGCCGCTGTACATGCGCCGGGCATGACGGTCTGGGCCGATATTCCACGCCGCCTGGCCGCCGTGCGTGCTTTCGTGGCCCTGCCCGAAGCGCCCGCGCTGGCCGCGGCCAACAAACGCATCAGCAACATTCTGAAAAAAACCGAAGGTGTCGATGCCCATGTGAGCGAAGTTCTGCTGCAGGAGCCCGCAGAAAAAGCCCTGCACGCTGCGATGCAGCAGGTGGCGCCGCAGGCCAGTGCGCAGTTCGAGGCGGGCGACTACGCGGCTTCGCTGCAAACCCTGGCCGCGTTGCGCGCGCCCGTCGACGCATTCTTCGAGGGCGTGATGGTCAATGCCGAACAGACCGATTTGCGGCTGAACCGCCTCGGCCTGCTCGCCACCGTGCATCAGGCCATGAACCGCGTCGCCGACCTGTCGCGCCTCGCGGCCTGAGCTGCGTGCCATGATG
This sequence comes from Polaromonas sp., assembly GCF_013817205.1. Classification (GTDB taxonomy): domain Bacteria; phylum Pseudomonadota; class Gammaproteobacteria; order Burkholderiales; family Burkholderiaceae_C; genus Polaromonas. The sequence goes on along the minus strand of NZ_JACDDD010000005.1, from coordinate 48,162 downwards.
GACTTCAAACTGGCTTGGCGCGCGTGGAAGACACGTTACCGGGATCAGGTGTTCGAGTTGCGCGCGATCCGCGAGGCCTTGCGCCATGGCGGCGTGGCGCTCGACGTGGGCGCCAACAAGGGCAGTTACCTGTATTCGATGGCGCGCTGGGCCGGCACCTCGCCGGTGGTGGCGTTCGAGCCGCAAAGCCGTTTGGCGAGTTACCTGACGCACGCCTGCCGGCGTTCCGGCCTGCGCAACGTCACCATCGAAAATCTTGCCCTGTCCAATCAGCAAGGGGAGCTAAAGCTGTTTGTGCCGGGGGACAGCCATTCGCCCGGTGCTTCGCTGGAAGCCAGCATTGCGGACAAGACGGCCTGCCACACGGAAACGGTCAGCGTCACCACGCTGGATGCGTATGCAGCAGAAAAATTGCATTCACCAGTGCGCGTGATCAAGATCGACGTGGAAGGCCATGAGATGGCGGTTCTGCAGGGCGCGTTGGCACTGATCCGGCGCGACAGGCCGCTGCTGGTGGTCGAGTGTGAAGCGCGCCACCTGCCGGCCGGCAAGACCGTGCGCGACTTCATCACGCTGGTGACCTCGCTGGGCTACAGCGCGACGCTGGCTATGCCCGGTATCGGGGAGTTGCAGGCAGCGCAGTTTGATGAAGCGCTGCACCAGAAACAGGCAGGCGAGCGTTTCTGGGGCGCCAAGGATTACTACAACAACTTCATCTTCCGACCCACAGGGGCTGCGTCATGAAACTCGTCATCCTCGACCGCGACGGCACCATCAACAGCGACAGCGAAGATTTTGTCAAGTCGCCGGAAGAGTGGGTGCCGCTGCCAGGATCGCTGGAGGCGATTGCGCGCCTGAACCATGCAGGCTGGCATGTGGTGATTGCCTCCAACCAGTCGGGGCTGGGCCGCGGCCTGTTTGATGTGGCTTCGCTCAATGCCATGCACGCCAAGATGCACAAGATGCTGGCGGCGGTTGGCGGGCGCGTCGATGCCGTGTTCTATTGCCCGCACAGCCCCGAGGAAAGCTGCACCTGCCGCAAGCCGCTGCCGGGCCTGTTTGAACAGATAGGCGCGCGTTTTGGTGTGCCGCTCAAAGGGGTACCGACGGCCGGCGATTCGGTGCGCGACCTGCTGGCCGGCGCTGCCGCCGGCTGCGAGCCGCACCTGGTGCTGACCGGAAAATCCGCGCAGTACCAGGGCGGCGGCCAGCCTGAAGGCCTGCCACCCGGCACGCGCCTGCATGCCGACCTGACAGCTTTTGTGGAGCATCTGCTAAGCCGTGGGGCATCCACCTGATGCTATGAAAATAGTAGCTATCAGCCCTTGTATTTAAAGGGCTGGAGGCACAAAACGTTAATAGAAAACGAGACAAGAGACTTCACATGCCACTGATCCGCTCCGTACTGCACCTGCTGTGGATGATTGTCACGGTAATTCCCTGGGCGCTGGCCGTGCTGGTGTTTTCACTGTTCGGCAGCAGCACCCAGATCTACTGGATGTGCGCGGGCTGGCTGCGCCTGGCGGTCAGCGGCGGCACAGTGATTCTTGGCATCCATAACCGGGTGTCGGGAATGGAAAACCTTCCCACCAGCAACACCAGCGGCGCGGTCCTGCTGCTCAAGCACCAGAGCACCTGGGAAACCTTTTCGATGCCGACGCTGATGCCGCACCCGCTGGCTTACGTTTTCAAGAAAGAGCTGCTCTATGTGCCCTTCTTCGGCTGGGCCATGGCCCGCATGGACATGATCCACATAGACCGCAGCCAGCGTACCCAGGCTTTCAACAAGGTGGTGGAGCAGGGTCGCCGGCTGATGGGGCAGGGCGTCTGGGTCATCATGTTTCCCGAGGGCACACGCATAGACCGCGGGCAAAAAGGCGTCTACAAAACCGGCGGCACGCGGCTGGCCATTGAAACCGGCGCGCCGGTGATCCCGGTGGCCGTGACATCGGCCAAATGCTGGCCGCGCAAGGCCTTCATCAAGAAGCCGGGCATTGTCGACATTTCCATCGGCAAGCCGATCAGCAGCGTGGGCCGCAAGCCCGAGGAGCTGATGCGCGAGGTCGAGGCGTGGATAGAGGCCGAGATGCGGCGACTGGATCCCGAAGCCTATCTTTAGGCCCCCACGGTCGCTCACTGCGTGTAGCTCCCTGCCCCCGAGGGGGCCGCTGCGCCTGCGGACTGGCAGAGCCAGATCCGCGGCCCCTGTTTGACAAAAGATGCCCGCGCATGCGCCCACTCGACTTCGTTCACCCGGAGCTTGTCGAAGGATTCCGCTTCCACCGCTGGAGCGGCGCTAAACTGCCATGATGCAAAGGCTTCTCCAGTTCACGCTTGACCTGTTTGGCACGGAGATACCGGCGCCGGGACCTGACAAGCGGCGCAAGGCCGGAAAAATCAAGCCAAATCGCCCGCCAGCCCCCGTCCTTCCTGCGAATTCTGCTATTGAAACAGTAGCTGATCTCGGCCCGGTCGATGGTCGCCCGGCGCAGACCCTGCAGCAGGTGCTGGCGCCCGCCACCTACCGCCATCCGGCCGCTACGCGCGAGGCGCTGCTGGGCGACACGGTGGTGGCGTACCAGTTCCGGCGCGGCAAACGCCGCACCATCGGCTTTTCGGTAGGCGCCGAGGGCCTGGTGGTCAGCGCGCCCAAGTGGGTGCCCCTGTATGAGATCGACAAGGCGGTTCAGGAAAAAACCAGCTGGATTGTCGCCAAGCTGCGGGAAACCCGGGCGCGCCACGACCGGCTCGAAGCGGCGCGTATCGAGTGGCGCGACGGAACCACCCTTCCCTTCCTGGGCGAGACGGTGACGGTGCAGATCGACCCGCGCCATGCGTTCAGCGGTGTCGGTGGCGAACTCCAGCCTGGACCGGCCGGGGCACCGAAAACCCTGTGCATCGGACTGGCGCACGACGCCAGCGCCGAACAGATCCGCGACTCGGTGCAGGCCTGGCTGATGCGGCGGGCCAAACAGATCTTTACCGAACGCCTGGACCACTTTGCCCCCCATTTGGGTGTGCAATGGCGCAAACTCAGCCTGAGCAGCGCGGGCACCCGTTGGGGCAGTGCCAGCGCCGATGGTGCGATACGGCTGAACTGGCGGTTGATCCACTTCAAACCGTCGGTGATTGACTATGTGGTGGTGCACGAGTTGAGTCATTTGCGGGTGATGGACCACAGCCCCCGCTTCTGGGACACTGTGCGCACCGTGGTGCCCGACTACGCCCATTTGCGCAGCCAGTTGAAGGATGAGGTGGTGCCCCGATGGTGATGTGGATCAAAGACATGCGATGTAGACGCTGCAGCCATCGTATGAGGGCTAATACGACTGGACAACTTTGTGTTTTTCTGTAATATGACAAAGATGATAAAACTGATAGTCAAGCGGCTGTCACACTGGTAACGAAGGTTCTTATGAACGACAACCCTATTCTTGTAGTTGAGGACAATCCCGACCATCTGGAGTTGACCGTCCTGACGCTCCAGGAGCAGGGTGCAGATACCCCCATCGTGACTGCGCGCGACGGCGCCGAAGCACTCGACTACCTGTTTGGTCAGGGCGTGCACGCGGGGCGCGATACCCAGAAGCAGCCGGCCTTCATCCTGCTGGACATGAAGCTGCCCAAGCTGTCGGGGCTTGATGTCTTGCGCAATGTGCGCGCCAATCCGCTGACTGCGCTCGTGCCCGTGGTCATGCTCACATCCTCAAGCGAGCAGTCCGACATCATTGCCTGTTACCAGAGCGGCGCCAACGGATTTGTCCGCAAGCCGGTCGACTTTGGCGAGTTCACTGAAAAACTCAGCCGGCTGCAGCAATACTGGCTGCGCGTCAACGAGTCCATCGCAACGGCCTGACGGCCTCACGAAAGCTCATCAACGCGTGAAGCAGTCACGCGACGTCTTGGCATTGCGTGGCCGACGCATGACCCTATTTGAATTCAACCTGCACTGACCCGCGCGGCGACTGGCGTCGGCCAGGGCCAGTTTGTGCTTCCCCCTTTGCGGAGAGTGACTTACATTGGAGTCAGGTCAACAGTGGAAGGCAGCATGAGGCTCAGGATTGGTTTGCGCACGAGACTCGTCATGGTTGTGATGCTGGCCATCGTTCCGCTGCTGGGCCTGTTTTTGCTGAAAGCCTGGGTCAATGCAGACGCAGCCGTTAACCGCGCTACTGAAAACCTGCGCTTCGCCGCTGCGCTGGTTGCTGCCAACCATCAACGTGTTGGCGAGTCAGCCCGCCAGGTCCTCATGGCGGTTGCCAATGCCCCGGGCCTGATCTCTGAAAACCGCGACGATTGCCGGCGTTATCTCACCGCGCTGAATGGGCAATTGCCGATGTACACCAACCTGGGAATTATTGGCCCGGACGGGTATTTCATTTGTGATGGGGTGGGAAGCCCGAGCAGCATTTTTGCCGGGGACCGGGAGTACTTCAAAGGCGCACTGGCCAGCCGAAACCTTTCCGTCAGTGGGTACATGGTGGGGCGCGCGTCACGCAAGGAGGTCATCACCTTTGGCCTGCCGATTGAAGGAAGCGGCGTGGGCACGGCGGTTGCCTTTGCAAGTATTGACCTTGCAGAGTTTTCAAGGTCCATGACCAGTGTGGCATTGCCCAACGGCAGCGGTTTTGTCATTACGGATCGCGCGGGCATTGTGTTGGCCACCAGCCCGGACCCCATTGCCGTGGTGGGGCAACCTGTAGGCAACCCCCTGCTTCAGGACGCGATTACAAACATGCGCGCCGGCTCGGCAGACGGTCAGGACAGCAAGGGGAATCCCCGGCTCTATTCTTTTCTTCCTGTGAGCATAGGGCCCGATGCCCCTTTTTTTGTGGCAGTGAGCGTCGACCGCGATCTGGTTGTGGGCCCGGCGCGCCACCAGCTCCAGCTGGAGCTGATTGTGCTGGGGCTGGTGGCCTTTCTCGGCGGCTGGCTGGCCTGGATGATGGGCCGTCGCGCCATTGTCGAGCCCACCCGCGAAATTCTCGATGCGACGCGCAAGATCGGCCACGGCGATCTTGAACAGCGGATTCCCGCGGCGTTTCTGGAAGGCGGTGGCGAGTTCGCTCAGATGGGGGCGGCTTTTAACCTGATGGCCGATTCGCTGCTAAGGCAGCGCGATGCGCTCAAAGCGGAGCTGTCGCGCAGCGAGTCGGTCCAGCAAAAACTGCAAGACGCCCAGCGCTTGGGGCGCATTGGTTATTGGCAACTGGACCCCAACCCCTCGCAGAGCTGGTGGTCCGATGAAATCTATGAGGTGCTGGGCGTTGACCGTGAGGGCTTTGATGGAACCATCCCGGGCCTGCTGCAGCTGATTCACCCTGACGACAGGGAGGCCTTCAAGGCGGCGCGCGCGAAGGCTCTTCAGGGTGGCCTGCCGATAGACACGGAGATGCGAGTGATTACCGCAAAGGGCGAAGTGCGGTGGATGCACTTTTTTGGCAGGGTGCACGACACAGCCGATGCGGGTGGCAGGGCGCGGCGCTCGGGTGTGATTCAGGAAATAACCGATCGCAAGCGGGCTGAACAGACGGTCGCGCGCAATACCGAGCTACTCAACCGCACCGGAGAAATGGCCAAGATCGGTGGATGGGAGCTGTTGCTGGACCGCATGGTGCTGATCTGCTCGGACGAGGTTTACCAGATTCACGAGGGCGACTTCAGGGGGCGATCCACTCCACTGGAGCAGGCGATCGGTTTTTACGCCCCGGAGGCCCAGCCTGTCGTGCGGGCCGCCATCATGGCAGGCATCGAGAAAGGCCAGTCCTGGGACGTGATCTTGCCATTTGTGACTTCCAAAGGCCGACGCATTCAGGTGCGGCTGCAGGGGAAGGCCATCCAGAAGGACGGGAAAACCGTCAGGCTGGTGGGGGCTCTTCAGGACGTCACCGAGCAGCAGGCCGCCCAGGCGCAGCTCAAGCTGCTGGAGGCGGCAGTCTCGCGCTTGAACGACATCGTTCTTATCACCGAAGCCGAGCCGCAGGACGAGCCCGGTCCGCGTATCGTGTTTGTCAATGACGCTTTCGAGCGCAGAACTGGCTACAGCCGTGAAGAGGTGCTTGGAAAGTCCCCGCGCTTTTTACAGGGGCCGCTGACACAACGCCCTGAACTCGATCGTATCGGCGCCGCACTGCGGCAGTGGCAGCCGGTGCGCGCGGAGCTGATCAACTACTCCAAGTCGGGCGAACCGTTATGGCTTGAGCTGGACATGGTCCCGATCGCTGACGACAAGGGCTTATTCACTCACATCGTGTCTGTGGAGCGTGATATCACAACGCGCAAACGCGCCGAGCAGGACCTGATTGAGAGCGAGCAGCGTTATGCGGCGTTGTTTGATTCCGCGCCCGTGCCGATGTGGATTGTCGATATCGGAACGCTGGGTTTTCTGGCGGTCAATCAGATTGCCCTCGATAACTATGGCTACACCCGTGACCAGTTTCTTGGGCTGACGGTGTCCGACATCCTCGCACCGGTGGAGCGTATCCAGCTGCAGCAGCACGTCGAGAAAAGCACATCCGGCAAGATGTACCGCTGGCAGCATGTGGACAGCCAGGGGCGGCAGTTTCCGGTGGAGACCCTGTCGCGCGGCATCACGTATCTGGACAAGTCTGCGCGTTTTGTGGTGGCAGTCAATGTTTCCGCCCAAGCCAAGGCGGAAAACGAGCTGCAGGCCTACCTGTTCACCCTGCAGCGCGCCGCCGACGCGGCCCAGGCCATCACCAGCCACCGCACACTGGAAGCCACCCTGCAGGAAACGGTGGACCAGACGCGCGCTGTTGTGGGGGCGCACCAGGCGGTGGTCAGCCTGACCGCCAGCGACGGGTCCGTGGCAGCGATCAATGCCATGTCTTTCTCCAACCATTACGCCAACTGCCGGGACTTTGTGCGGCAGACGCATGGCTGCGGCATCTCGCAGGCGGTTTGCCGGACCAACAGTCCGAAGCGGCTGACGCAGGCCGAGCTGGAAGCGCAGCCGGGCTGGCAGCCTGTCCCGGCCGACCGCATAGGCCCGCCGCCCATGCGTGGCTGGCTGGCCGTGCCCCTGACAGGGCGCCATGGCGAGAATGTCGGGCTGCTGCAACTGACCGAAAAATACGAGGGTGAGTTCAGCTTGCAGGACCAGTATGTGGCGGTCGAGCTAGCGCAGCTCGCATCCATCGCCATTGACAACGCCAGGCTGTTTGAGCAGGTGCACCAGCTCAACCTTGGGCTGGAGGAAAAGGTCGTTGAACGCACGGCCGCGCTGGAGCGCCAGGAAGCCCTGTTTCGCACCCTGGCTGAACAGGCGCCGCAGGTCATCTGGAACGCCGAACCCGGGGGCCGTGTCACCTATGCCAACCGCAAGTGGTACGAGCTGATGGGCGGCACGCCGGCCGACTGGATGGGGCACAAATGGCTGGGTGCCGTGCACCCGGACGACCTGCCCGACATGCTGGCCAACTGGCAGCATGCGCGCGACACACAATCGCCTTATACCGGCATGCGCCGCATGCTCGCCAGCGACGGCACCTACCATGTCATGTCCTACCGCGCGTCGCCGGTGCTTGATGAAGCCGGGCAGGTGCTGTTCTGGGTGGGCATTGACGCGGACGTCACCGAGATCAAGGCCATCGAGGCGGCTCTGCGGCTGTCCAACCAGGAACTGGAGGCCTTTTCCTATTCGGTATCGCATGACCTGCGCTCGCCGCTGAACACGGTGGACGGCTTCAGCCGCTTGCTGGCCAAACAGCTCGCCCCGGACCAGTCCAGCGACAAGATTCAGCATTACCTGTCTCGCATCCAGGCGGGCGTGGCGCAAATGGGGCGCCTGATCGAGGACCTGCTGTCGCTGGCGCAGGTCTCTCGGATGCAAATGCGCAACGAAGCCGTGGACCTCAGTGCGATTGCACACGAGATTGTCGAGGAATGCCAAGGTCGTGACCCCTCGCGTATGGCAGACATCGATATTGAAAACGGGCTGCAGGTGCAGGGCGACGGGCGGCTGGTGCGCGTTGTGATGGAAAACCTGATTGGCAATGCCTGGAAGTTCACGTCGCAGCGACCGCGCGCCTTCATCCATGTGGGGCAGACCAAGGTCGAAGGCGGCGCGACGGCGTTTTTTGTGCAGGACAACGGTGCCGGCTTTGACATGGCCTACGCCGACAAACTGTTCAACACCTTCCAGCGCCTGCATGCAGTCAGCGAGTTCCCGGGAACTGGCGTGGGCTTGGCGACAGTGAGCCGCGCGATTGGCCGCCACAACGGCAAGGTGTGGGCCGAGTCCGAGCCGGACAAAGGTGCGACCTTCTTTTTCACCCTGCCGGGCGTGCCATCGACCTGAGGCGTTGCAGTGCGCCGCCCCGGTTGCCCAGCAGCGCTATAATTTTAATAGCATCTTGCGCTTGCTGTACCAGGGCTGACGGCTTGTTTCATCATCAGTCGCGGGCTGGAGCCGGATGAAATGTCAAATTGATGGAATGTCATCTGCGTTGATTAAATTCAATAAATCTATTAAATTGCAATTTATTTCCTTTTTGGATCATCCCCATGCCGCGCGAACCCCAGCCCTTCGAAACTGCCATCACCTCCACCGATTTTTCCAGTGACGATTACTGCGGTACCACCTACGCCGCCAAGTTGCTGGGCCTGTCCGTGGCCACGGTGCAGTCACTGGTTGAGAAAGGGGAGATCGAAGCCTGGAAAACCTTGGGCGGCCACCGCCGCCTGTCGCTCAGGGCCATCAATGCCTACCTGCAGAAAAACAGCCCGCAGTTGACACCTGCGGACCCCGACCCGCGCAGCCGCCTGAGCGTGCTGGTGGTGGAGGACGACGAAGATGCGCGCGAACTCTACAAGGCCCAGTTTGAGGAGTGGGACATGGCGGTGGACTGCAGTTTCATGCCGTCCGCGCTGGAGGCGCTGATGGACATTGCTACCATGCGGCCCAACCTGCTGATCACCGACCTGAACATGCCCGGGGTGGACGGCATGGAAATGCTGCGCGCACTCAAGCGCAACCAGCACCTGGCGACCATGCAGATTCTGGTGATCAGCGGGCTGCCGAGAGAGGCCATTACAGAGCGCGGCGGCTTGCCGCCGAATTCGCACTACCTTGAAAAGCCCATCAACTTTGACTGGCTCCATGGGTACGTGACCGCCCTGCTGGTGGCCAACCGTAAGTGGCGCTGACGCGCCAGCGCACTACGGCGCCTGGAAAGAGCGGCTACCGTGCAATCCCCATTGGCCATGTTCCGTGCGTGGCTGCAAGCCTTCTGGCCTGGACGGATGCGACTGAGCCGGCGTGACACCCTTGGCGCAGGCAGCGCAGGGGCCGACACAGAGGGCTGGCAGGCCGGCCTGGAACTGGCGAGCCAGGGCATCATCGTGCTGGATGCCGGCTGGCGCATCGTGTCACTCAACAGCGCGGCGCGCGCGCTGATGCATGCGCCGGGCGAGGGTCTGGCAGGCACGGAGTTCTGGGAAACCGTGTCGGAGGAGCTCGCTGACGGCCACCGCAGTGCATCTGAGCAGGCCATGCGTCACGGTGACGCGCATGTTTTTGTCGTCCATGATTCGTTTGAAGACCGGTGGACCGAATACAGCCTGCGTCGGCACGCCGGCGGCGCGGTGGTCAACCTGCGCGACGTCAGCGATACCCGCCAGGCCTTGTTGCTGCTGCAGGACAGCGAGCTGTGCAACCAGAGCCTGTTTGACGGCAACACCCAGGCCATGTGGCTGTTTGACGCGGAATCCCGGACCGTGCTTGCAGTCAACAAAATGGCGGCCGTGTTCTACGGTCTGGCCGACGACCCGGCGGCGCTGCCCCAGGTCGAGGCTTTCTTTCCGGAAGGTGAAGCGACGACTTGGCTGGCCAGCCTGCCCGCCGGCGCCTTCCAGCAGGAGATGCGGGTATGCACGCAATGCCGGATGAACGGCGAGCGGGTGCTGGTGGAGCTGGCTTGCAGCAGCGTGCAATGGCTGGAGCGGCCCGCCGTGCTGGTCAGTGTGGTGGACGTGGGGGCGCGGCATTTCGCAGACAGTCAGCTCCAGCACCTCAATGATGCGCTGGAGCAGCGGCTCGCCTACCACGCTTGCGAACTGCAGCGCAGCCGGCAGGAGCTGGACACCTTTATCCACGCGGTGTCGGACGATCTCAAGGCGCCGCTGCATGCGGTCAGCGGTTTTGCCGCCACACTGGCCGAGCGGTATGCGGCCGCACTCGACGAACAGGGCCTGCGCTACCTGTCGCGCATCCGGGCCAGCACGCGCCAGCTTGCCAAGCTGATCGATGATCTGCGCATGCTGGCGCATGTACCGGGCATGGCGCTAAGCCCGGCGCCGGTGGACCTGGCGCCCTTGTGCCTGCGGTTGATTGATGACTGGCGCAAGCGCGAACCGGAGCGCGACCTGGTTCTGGAGATTCCGCAGACCCTGCCGGTGTATGGCGACCGCAACCTGCTCCTCACGGCGGTGGACTGCCTGCTGGACAACGCCTGGAAGTTCACCGCCCGCAAGGCGCAGGGCTGGATCCGGGTCGCGGTGGTGCCAGGGGCAGCTCCCCGGGAAAGCGTGCTGGTGGTGGCCGACAACGGCGTTGGTTTCGACGCAGCTTATGCCGACAGACTGTTTACCGCTTTTCAGCGCCTGCATTCGTCTGCCGATTTTCCGGGCGGAGGCCTGGGTCTGGCGATTGTCAAACGGGTGGCCGAGCGCCATGGCGGCAGGGTCTGGGCCACCACCGCAGACAGCGGCGGCGCCAGCTTTTTCATGGCGCTGCCACAGGACAGTGCGGCCCCCGAAGCGCCGCAACCCTCGCCGCCCCATCAGGCTGGGTAAAACCGGTAGATGCCGTCGCTGCCGCGCAGGCGCAGCAGCCGGCCTTCAAACCACAGGGTGTGGAGGTGGGCCACCGCTTCACCCATGGCAAACGTGGTCTGGTGCAAATCCAGCGGGCGTTTGAACATCACCGGCAGGATGTCGGCACCGCTACAGGGGCTGGCGGCGCAGGCTTGCATGACCTCGGCCAGCCGGTCGTGGTGGTGCGCATGCAACTGCGCGATGCGTATGTGCAGGCCGCGGAAGGGTTTGCCGTGTGAGGGCAGCACCAGCGTGTCGGTATCCAGCGCGCGAAACTTGTCGATGGACTGCAGAAACAGTGTCAGCGGGTTGGACTCGGGCTCCACGTCGTACACACTGACATTGGTCGAGATGCGCGGCAGCACCATGTCGCCGCTGATCAGCAGCTTGACCTCCGGGCAGGACAGCGCGATGTGTTCTGGCGCATGGCCATAACCGCTGATGCAGGTCCAGTCGCGCCCGCCGATGCGGATCACCTGCCCGTCCATCATGCGGTGAAAGCTGCGGGGTACGGCCGGAACCAGCCCGGGGTAGTAGTTGCTGCGGCCGCGGATTTGTGCGAGGTGCTCCGGGTTGGCCAAACCGTGTGACGCAAAAAAGTCCGCCGAGTTTTCACCACCGAAACCGGTGCTGCTGCGTATGCTGAGGCTGGCCGTGTTGTAGTCGGTCGCGCTGATCCACAGCGGGGCCTTCCAGCGCTCACACAGCCAGTGCGCAAGGCCGATGTGGTCAGGGTGCATGTGGGTGACGATCACCCGCAGGATGGGCAGGCCGTCCAGCTCGCCGGCGAAAATCTGTTCCCATGACGCCTTGGCTTCGTCGCGGCTGACGCAACAGTCGACCACGGTCCAGCCGCGCTGCCCGCCTATGTCGTCCTCCAGCAGCCACAGATTGATGTGGTCCAACGCAAACGGCAGCACCATGCGTATCCATTTGACGCCGGGAGCCACGGCCAGCGTGCCTCCGCCCATCGGCAGGGCGTCCCCCAGCGGGTAGAGAAGTTCTGCTTCCTGTGCATTCATCTTGTAAGATCCCCTGTCGGTTGACGTTTACGTTAACGTAAACTAGAACCTCATTACACCTGATTTGGCGTCCCAGTCTCTGTCACCCGGGTTTCACACACATGGCAAGCACCACGTATTCCATCAGCGATCTGGCCAGGGAGTTCGACCTGACGACGCGTGCCATCCGCTTTTACGAAGACATGGGCCTGCTGCAGCCGCTGCGCGAAGGCCCGGGCGGGCGCAGCCGGGTCTACAGCGCGCGCGACCGTACCCGGCTTAAATTGACCTTGCGCGCCAAGCGTTTGGGCCTGAGCCTGACCGAGGCGCGGGAAATTATCGAAACCTACGACAGCCCGCGCGACACCGGCCCGCAACTGACCAAGTTTCTTGCCGTGCTGGCCCAGCACCGAAAGCAGCTAGAGGAGCAGATGGCCGACCTGCAGGCCAATCTGGAAGAGGTCAAGCTGCATGAGAAGGAGGCCCGCACCTTGCTGGCCAAAACGGTCAAGGCCGGTAAAACGCCGAAAAGCGCGAAGTAGGCCATAATTGACGTTTACGTAAACGTCAACTCGATGCCGCGCTGTACGGCGCGACTCGCAGAGGGGGCGCCAGATGGTCTTGAGAAATTTCCGGAGCAGCAACATGGCGTACAGCAATTTCAGCTTTGACGTGCAGGCGCATGTGGCCCGTATCACCATTGAGCGGCCCACCGCCTACAACGCGCTTAATCTCGATGCCATGAAGGAACTGTGCGACATCGTGAACCGTTGCGGCAGTGACCGGCGCGTGCGCGCTGTGGTGATCACTGGCAGTGGGGTCAAGGCTTTTTGTGCAGGTGGCGATGTGGCCTCCTTTGCGACCAACGCTGAGACCGTGGACCTGCTCATCAAGGAAATGACTGGCCTCTTTCATATGGCGATCTCGCGGCTCGCATGGATGGAGGCCCCCGTGTTGGCAGCGATAAACGGCGTGGCTGCGGGTGCCGGCTTGAGTCTGGCGGCGGCCTGTGATCTGGCGGTGGCTGCCGATCATGCGACTTTTACCAGCGCCTATGCCAACGTGGGCTTGTCCCCTGACGGCAGCTCCAGCTGGTTTCTGCCACGCTTGCTTGGCCGTCGGCGCACGATGGAGCTGTACCTGACACCGCGGATCCTGGATGCAGCAGAGGCGCTGGAATGGGGTTTGATCAACCGCGTGGTCGCTCAGGCAGATTTTGAGAACGAGATTGATAAACTCGCTGGCCAGTTGGCCAGTGGTCCCACCCGTGCTTATGGCGGAGCGAAGAAATTGGTAATGATGTCGTTCAATGACAGTCTTGAGTCGCAAATGGAACGCGAAACCCGTCAGATTGCCGAACTTGCCATGTCACGCGATGGGCTGGAGGGTGCCAGGGCCTTCGTCGAAAAGCGCAGACCTGCGTTTGGCGGCCAGTGACGAGCTATGGATCAACCTCATTTTGATCCCCGTGATCCAGGCTATGTGGCCAGGGTGCGGGGCAGCTTTGCAATGCAGGGCGCCATGGGTACGCTGGGTGCGTCGCTCGCCGACATCGCCCCCGGCCGTGTCGTGATCGAGCTGCCCTGGGCTGCCGGCCTGAGCCAGCAGCACGGCTTTTTGCATGCCGGCATGGTGGCCACGGCGCTGGACACGGCCTGCGGCTATGCCGGCTTCACACTGATGCCGGAAGGCGCCGGTGTGCTGACCATCGAATTCAAGATCAACCTGCTGGCCCCGGCCAAAGGCCAGCGTTTTCGCATGGTCGGCCAGGTCGTCAAGCCCGGCCGCACCATCACCGTGACCGAAGGCCGTGCCTACGCCATTGACGGCGGCAGTGAAAAGCTGATCGCCACCCTGGGCGCCACGCTGATGACCATCACCGGGCGCGACGACGTCAAGAACTGACCCCCCCAAGGAGACCCCATGAACAATCTGCCCGGACTCAACTTTCAGCTCGGTGAAGACATTGACGCGCTGCGCGATGCGGTGCGCGAATTTGCGCAGGCCGAAATCGCCCCGCGTGCTGGCGAAATCGACCGCAACGACCAGTTTCCCATGGACCTCTGGCAAAAGATGGGCAGCCTCGGCGTGCTGGGCATTACCGTCGGCGAGGAATACGGCGGCGCCAACATGGGCTACCTGGCGCACATGATCGCCATGGAAGAGATCTCCCGCGCGTCCGCCTCGGTCGGCCTGAGTTACGGCGCGCACAGCAATCTATGCGTGAATCAGATCAAGCGCAACGGCAGCGAAGAGCAGCGCAAAAAATACCTGCCCAAACTGATCAGCGGTGAGCATGTGGGCGCGTTGGCCATGAGCGAACCCGGCGCGGGCAGCGACGTGATCAGCATGAAGCTCAAGGCAGAAGACAAGGGGGGTTTCTACGTTCTCAACGGCAGCAAGATGTGGATCACCAACGGCCCCGATGCCGACACCCTGGTTGTCTACGCCAAGACCGAGCCCGAGCTGGGCGCGCGCGGCGTGACTGCTTTCCTGATTGAAAAAGGCATGAAAGGTTTTTCTGTCGCGCAAAAGCTCGACAAACTGGGCATGCGGGGTTCACACACGGGCGAGCTGGTGTTCAACAACGTAGAGGTCCCGGCGCAAAACGTCCTGGGCAATCTCAACGGCGGCGCTAAAGTGCTGATGAGTGGCCTGGACTATGAGCGCGCGGTGCTCACCGGTGGGCCGCTGGGCATCATGCAGTCCGTCATGGACAACGTCATCCCTTACATCCACGACCGCAAACAGTTTGGCCAGAGCATTGGCGAGTTTCAGCTGATTCAGGGCAAGGTGGCTGACATGTACACCGTGCTGCAAGCCGGCCGCTCTTTTGCCTACACCGTTGCCAAAAACCTCGACATGCTGGGTACCGACCATGTGCGCCAGGTGCGCAAGGACTGCGCATCAGTCATTTTGTGGTGCGCTGAAAAAGCCACCTGGATGGCAGGCGAGGGCGTGCAGATCTACGGCGGCAACGGCTATATCAACGACTACCCGCTGGGCCGGCTTTGGCGCGACGCCAAGCTGTATGAAATTGGGGCGGGGACCAGTGAGATCCGCCGCATGCTGATCGGCCGCGAACTGTTTGCAGAAACCATGTAAGGAGGCGGCACAAGCCACAATAGCACCATGACTTCTTCCATCACCGATCTTTTCAGCCACAACCGCGCCTGGGCCGGGCAAATGGAGCGCGAGCGCCCCGGTTTTTTCACCAGCCTGGTCAAGCAGCAAAAGCCCAAATACATGTGGATAGGCTGCTCCGACAGCCGTGTGCCGGCGAATCAGATCACCGGGTTGGAGCCCGGCGAGGTGTTTGTGCATCGCAACGTGGCCAATATCGTGGTGCACTCCGACCTCAATGCCCTGTCGGCCATCCAGTTTGCGGTGGAAATGCTCAAGGTCGAACACATCATGGTGGTCGGGCACTACGGCTGCGGCGGCGTGCAGGCGGCGCTGGATGGCGCGCGCATCGGTCTGGCCGACAACTGGATACGCCACATCCAGGACGTGCGGCATCGCCACCGTCAGCTGCTCGACAGCTTGTCCGATGCGGTGCGCGCCGATGCACTGTGCGACCTCAATGTGATCGAGCAGGTGGTCAACGTCTGCGTCAGCACCGTCATGGTTGATGCCTGGGCCAAGGGCCAGAACGTCAGCATCCACGGTTGGGCTTTTGGCGTGCACGACGGCCTGCTGCAGGACCTGAAGATGACCATCTCCAGCCCCGCCGAGCTCGACGACCTGTACCGCGCGGCGGTTGAACGTGTCTGGGACAGCCGTCGCGCTTCGTAACACAGGACCATGTTCCCGCAGCGCCTCGACTCGCCGCTAGCCTACGACATCGCCAAGGCGATGATGGACGGCTTCAACCGGCACTACCAGCTGTTCCGCAGCGAGTCGGCACGTGCCAAACACCGCTTTGAAACCGCCGACTGGCACGGCCAGCAGCGCGCGCAGCGTGAGCGCATTGAGTTTTACGACCTGCGCGTGCGCGAGGCCTCGACGCGGCTGGAGCGCGAATTCAAGGCTGGCGACTTGCCCATGGACGTCTGGCAGCAGATCAAGCTGCATTACATCGGCCTGCTGGTGAACCACCATCAGCCGGAGCTGGCCGAGACCTTTTTCAACTCGGTCACCACCAAGATCCTGCACCGCAGTTACTTCCAGAACGACTTCATTTTTGTGCGGCCGGCCGTCAGCACCGAATACATCGAGAACGACGAACCGGCAGCGCGGCCGACCTATCGCGCCTACTATCCGCAGCGTGACAGCCTGCAGGAGAACCTGGTTGCCATGGTGAAGGATTTCGACCTGCGACTGGAGTTCGAGGACCTGGAGCGCGACGTCGCCCATGTGGTGAAAGAGCTCAGCGCGCGCATCGGTGAGGTCAAACTGCGCGCCAACTTCCAGATCCAGGTGTTGTCCAGCCTGTTTTTCCGCAACAAGGGCGCCTACGTCGTTGGCAAGCTGATCAACGGCTTCAACGAGCTTCCGTTTGCGCTGCCGCTGCTGCACACCCAATTGCGTGGAGACGCGCCGCAACCGGCCGGCGAAGGCATTTTCGGGCAATCCACACCCGGCAAGCTGGTGATCGACGCCATGCTGATCGGCGAGGACGACCTGCTCATCCTGTTCAGTTTTGCACGCGCCTACTTCATGGTGGACATCGGCATCCCGTCGGCCTATGTGCAGTTTCTGCGCAGCATGATGCCGCGCATGCCGCGCGCCGAGATCTACAACGCGCTGGGTCTGGCCAAGCAGGGCAAGACGCTGTTCTACCGCGACTTCCTCTACCACCTGCGCCACAGCACCGACAAGTTCCGCATCGCGCCCGGCATCAAGGGCATGGTCATGCTGGTGTTTGATCTGCCGTCGTTTCCCTATGTGTTCAAGGTGATCAAGGACTTTTATCCGCCGCCTAAGGACACCACGCGAGAGCAGATCAAGGGAAAGTATTTGCTGGTCAAACAGCACGACCGCGTCGGCCGCATGGCCGACACCCAGGAGTACAGCGAGGTGGCCTTCCCGCGCGCGCGTTTCGACGACAGCCTGATCGCCGAGATCGAGAAGTTTGCGCCCAGCCAGCTCGAGATCAGCGACCGCGACGGCGATGGCCAGCAGGAAGTCATCATCAAGCATGTCTACATCGAGCGCCGCATGATCCCGCTCAATATCTACCTGCAGGAAGCGTTTGACACCGGTGTGGAAGAGCCTTTCGCCAAAGGCCAGATCGAACGCGCGGTGATCGAGTACGGCAACGCCATCAAAGACCTGGTCGCGGCCAACATCTTCCCTGGCGACATGCTGTTCAAAAACTTCGGCATCACGCGCCACGGCAAGGTGGTGTTTTACGACTACGACGAGATTGAATACATCACCGACTGCAACTTCCGCAAGGTGCCACTGCCGCGCAATGAGGAAGAAGAGATGAGCGGCGAGGTCTGGTATTCGGTCGGGCCGCGCGATGTGTTCCCCGAAACCTTCGCCCCTTTCCTGCTGGGCAACAGCGCGGTGCGTGAGGTGTTCATGAAGCACCACGCCGACCTGCTGGACGCCGCCTTCTGGCAGAGCCACAAGGAGCGCATTGCCGCTGGCCACGTGTATGACGTGTTTCCCTACGAGCAGGACCGCCGCTTTGTGCGCAAGTACAGCGCGCAGCAGGCCTGAGGCAGCCCATGCGCGACTTCTGGGAATACGCGAGTTTTGTGGTCACAGCCCTGGCGCTGCCGGTGGCAATCTTTTTCTTCATGCTCGAGCAGCGCAAGGAGCGCAACAACGAGGAAGAAGAGGCTTATCAGTTGCTGTCGAATGCCTACAACGACTTCCTCAAGGTGGTGCTGGCCAACCCTGACCTGCACCTGCGCACCAGCGAGGCACTGGAGCATCCCACGCCTGACCAGAACGAGCGCACCATGATCATCTACGAGATGCTCATCTCCCTGTTCGAGCGTGCCTACATCGTGGCCTGGAACGAGCACATGAGCGAGGTCGAGGCGCGCCGCTGGAACAGCTGGGACGACTACATGCGCGAGTGGTGCCGGCGCGAGAATTTTTTCAATGCCCTGCCGCTGCTGCTACGCGGGGAAGACCCGGGCTTCCAGCACTACATCCAGCGCATCGCCGAAGAAGAACGCGGCGTCGTCATTCAACTTAACTAAAGGAGAAAACCATGTCCCCATCCATTCTTGACACCATCGTCATCCTCGGCGCGGCCCGCACCCCCATGGGTGGCTTCCAGGGCGATTTTTCCAGCTTGTCTGCGCATGATCTCGGCGGCGCCGCCATCAAGGCGGCCATTGAGCGCTCCGGCATTGCGCCTGAAAAAGTGGACGAAGTACTTTTCGGCAACTGCCTGATGGCCGGCCAGGGCCAAGCGCCTGCGCGCCAGGCCGGCTTCAAGGGCGGCCTGCCGGCCAGCACCGGCGCGGTGACGCTGTCGAAGATGTGTGGCTCCGGCATGGAAGCCACGATGCTTGCGCACGACCAGTTGCTGGTCGGCAGCCGCGACGTCATGGTGGCTGGGGGCATGGAAAGCATGACCAATGCGCCGCATCTGTTGCTCAAGGGCCGCAGCGGCGTGCGCATCGGCCATGACCGCATCTTCGACCACATGATGCTCGACGGCCTGGAAGACGCTTATGAGCCGGGCCGTGCCATGGGCACCTTCGGCGAGCAGTGCGCTGACAAATACAAATTCACGCGTGAAGCGCAGGACGCTTTTGCCACCACCAGCGTCAACCGTGCCAAGGCCGCCACCGAGTCGGGCGCCTTCAAGGCCGAGATCACGCCGGTGACTGTCAAGGGCCGCAGCGGCGAGACCGTGATTTCCATCGATGAGGGCCCGGGCAAAGTCAAGCTCGACAAAATTCCCACGCTCAAACCCGCGTTCAAAAAAGACGGCACCATCACCGCCGCCTCCAGCTCGTCCATCAACGACGGCGCCGCCGCGCTGGTGCTGGCACGTGCATCAACCGCGAAAGAACTGGGCGCCAAGCCCATCGCCCGCATCGTCGGCCACGCCACCTTTGCGCAAGAGCCGGAATGGTTTACCACCGCGCCAGTCGGCGCCGTCAGCAAGCTGCTCAAGAAAATCGGCTGGAGCGTGAAAGACGTGGACTTGTGGGAAGTCAACGAGGCTTTCGCCGTGGTGCCCATGGCTGCGATGAAGGAGCTCGGCATCAGCCACGACATCGTCAACGGCGGCGCCTGTGCGCTGGGCCACCCGATTGGCGCCAGCGGCGCGCGCATCATCGTCACGTTGATCCATGCGCTGCAGGCGCGCGGGCTGAAGAAAGGCGTCGCCACCTTGTGCATTGGCGGCGGCGAAGGCACGGCGCTGGCTATTGAGTTGCTATAAATACAATAGCTGTTGACGCATATTTCATAAGGGCTGGAGGCCGATTTGATACTTAACTCCGAGCAAGAACAGATCCGTGATGCGGTGCGTGACTTCGCGCAGGCCGAACTCTGGCCCCACGCCGCAAGGTGGGACCGGGAGCGCCACTTTCCTAAAGAAGCGCACCAGGGCCTGGCCGCGCTCGGCGCCTACGGCATCTGCGTGCCCGAAGAGTTTGGCGGTGCGAACCTTGACTACCTGACGCTGGCGCTGGTGCTGGAAGAAATCGCGGCCGGCGACGGCGGCACCAGCACGGCGATTTCTGTCACCAATTGCCCGGTCAACGCCATCCTGCTGCGTTATGGCAATGCGCAGCAGAAAAAGCAGTGGCTCACACCGCTGGCGCAGGGGCAGATGCTGGGCGTGTTCTGCCTGACCGAGCCGCATGTCGGCAGCGACGCGTCGGGCTTGCGTACCACCGCAGTGAAAGAGGGCGACGGCTACGTCATCAACGGCGTCAAGCAGTTCATCACCAGCGGCAAAAACGGCCAGCTCGCCATCGTGATTGCGGTCACCGACAAGGGTGCTGGGAAAAAAGGCATGAGCGCGTTTCTGGTGCCGACCGATGCGCCGGGTTATATGGTGGCGCGGCTGGAAGAAAAACTCGGTCAGCACAGCAGTGACACGGCACAAATCAACTTTGACAACTGCCGCATCCCTGCCGAGAACCTGATTGGCGCGGAGGGTGAAGGCTATCGCATTGCCCTGGGCGCGCTCGAAGGCGGACGCATCGGCATTGCGGCACAGAGTGTGGGCATGGCGCGTAGCGCCTTCGAGTTTGCGCTGGCTTACGCCAAGGAGCGGCAAAGTTTTGGCACCGCCATCTTCAACCACCAGGCAGTGGGCTTCCGTCTGGCCGACTGTGCCACCCAGCTCGAAGCCGCGCGGCAGCTGATCTGGCACGCCGCCAGTTTGCGCGATGCCGGCCTGCCCTGCCTGAAGGAGGCGGCCATGGCCAAGCTGTTTGCCAGCGAGATGGCCGAAAAAGTCTGCAGCGCCGCGATCCAGACTCTGGGCGGTTATGGTTATGTCAACGACTTCCCAGTGGAGCGGATTTACCGCGACGTGCGGGTGTGCCAGATTTATGAAGGCACGAGCGACGTGCAGAAAATCATCATTCAAAGACAGATCTAGGCAAACCCCCGTTGAGGCTCACTGCATGTAGTCTCCTTCCCCATGCAGGGGGCGGCCCCTGCTTGCGCAACGAGCCCGCGCGCTGTCCGGCTTGGCTAGGCCATTTGCGCAGCACGCTCCTGCATCTGCGGGAACAACAGGTGGCCTTGTTCCGCGTCGCCTTCCATCGCAGTGTTGCTCAGGCTGGCGCGCACCGCGCTGTCGTCCAGGCCGGGTTGTGTGGTGTGCGCATGGGTCACGATCTGCAGCGCCAGTGCATCGAGCTGCGCGAGGTTCAGGCGCAGCCGCTCCTTGAACTGAGCGTTGTCCAGCGTGTCAGTCAGGCTGCGGTTCAGCTCGGCAAACCAGGGCATGGTGGCCTGGTCCAGCATGCGTGTCACGTCGGGCGTGCGGCCGCCCGTGTCCCAGGCGCGCAGGAAGGCCTGCATCGCCACATTGAGTTGCTCCACGGCCTCCAGCGTTTTTTTCAGCCGGCCCATGGCGCTGATGTCGACCCACTTGTTCTGGAAGTAGAGCTGGCACATCACGCCCCAGTAATAGGTGTAGTCCCACAGCACCTTGATGGGCATCACCTCGGCATTGCCGAAGATCGCATACTGTCCGGTGTACATCGGCAGCATGTTGCGGTACAGCGAGAAATACACCGACTGGTAGATCTCGGCATACATGGCCACCGGCTGTCCCGCGATGTCTTGCGCCACCATCTCGGTGATGAAGGTGTTGGAAATCGCGATGAAGTCGCTGCCGGGTGAATAAAACGGATCCAGGAACAGCCCAGCCTCGCCAGTCAGCGCCCAGCGACCATGGCCGTCC
The DNA here is from genome assembly GCF_013817205.1 of Polaromonas sp. Lineage (GTDB taxonomy): Bacteria > Pseudomonadota > Gammaproteobacteria > Burkholderiales > Burkholderiaceae_C > Polaromonas. Next base: position 26,979 of record NZ_JACDDD010000005.1, on the reverse strand, counting down.
CAGACCTGCTTGCAGCCGTAAGAAAAATTCTTGAAGAAGGCAAAGTCCTGCAGCTGGTCGCGGCGGCTGTCGAGCTCGGCATGCAGCTGCGGCTGGTGCACGGCAAACCAGTCCATGGCCTTGTCGAAAGTGTTCATGCCCTCGATCGGGTGCGTGTCGGCGTCGCAGACGATGCCCACCGAGTGCGAGCCGGAGGCCAGCGGAATCAGCCATGTCCAGTAGCCGTCGCCGCACAGGTGGTTGGTGGAGAGCCAGCGTTTGGGCGGGTCGCAGCGGGTCAGCCAGTTGCTGTCGCCCGACCAGTCGTCCACATCGACCTTGCCGGCCATGCGGAACCAGACCGCGTTGGCATGGTGATCGTTGGCTTCGGCCAGCCCGAGTTTGCGTTTGAGCAGGCCGGCACGGCCGCTGGCGTCCACCAGCCAGCGCGCCTGCAGCTCATGCTCGGCACCTTCATGGCTGTAGCGCACCTGGTGCAGGCTGTCCGGTTGCGCGGCATCGGCCAGCTGGACGGTTTTGACCATGGCACTGTCTGCAAAACGGATGCCGCGCTCCAGCGCCAGCCGGCCCAGCTCATTTTCGAAAATGCCGCGGTCCAGCTGGTAGGTCGGCGTGGGGAGGAAGGTGCTGGCGCCGAGTTCGGTCACCGCGTCGATGTCTTTCCGCCCGTCGTTGAAGAAAAACCGAAAGCCGAACTTTTTGAGCTGCGCGGCCTCGAGGTGCGGCTTCAGGCCCAGCACGTTGGCGAAATAGTGCGCACCGATCTCCACCGTCGATTCGCCAACCTTGTGCGCCGCCACCGGCACCGGGTGGCTGCGCCGCTCCAGTACCACGATGTCAAGTTCGGCAAAACGCTGGCGCAACTGCAGCGCTAGCGACAAGCCGGCCAGGCCGCCGCCCAGGATCAGGATGCGCTGGTCGGCGCGGGAATGCGGCAGGGGGATAGCTTCGGTCATGGGGATGGGCGATGGGTGGACGGAATGGCTGCGCAAGCTTAACCCGAGCAGACCTTAAAATGACGGCAATACCCGCAAGAATTGCTGCGTCAATCACACGGCCAACCAGCTTACCTCCGCAGGAGAGCCCCATGCCCATCACCAAAGGATTCCGCGCCCTCGTCGACGAGGCCATGGCGCAGGTCAGGACCTACAGCGTCGAAGAGGCCAGGGCCAAAATGCAGGACCCGAACACGCAGATCGTGGACATCCGCGACGTGCGCGAGCTTGGCCCCGGCACCCTGGTCGGCAGCCTGCACGCGCCGCGCGGCATGCTCGAATTCTGGGTGGATCCGGCGTCGCCCTACTTCAAGCCGCTGTTCGCCGACGAGGGCAAGGAGTTCATCCTGTTCTGCGGCGCCGGCTGGCGCAGCGCGCTGGCCGCCAAAACCCTGCAGGACATGGGCATGACGAATGTCGCGCACATTGACGGTGGTTATGCCGAATGGGTCAAGCAGGGCGCACCGACCGAGACGCTGGAAGAGCGCAAGGCCCGTTCCACCAGCGGCGGCTGATGCCGCATTCTTCCCCACCCGTTTCGGCAGCTTGCCCCTGCGGCCGTTCGGGGCCGTTGGGCAAGCCCCTGAATCTAGACGCTTGCTGCGGCCGCTTCATCAACAATTTCGAGATCACCCCGGCGCCCGATGCCGAGTCGCTGATGCGCTCGCGTTACAGCGCCTTTGTGCTGGAGCGGGATGACTACCTGCTGGCCACCTGGCACGCCAGCCATCGCCCGCCGTCCATCAGCTTCGACGCCGGCGTGAAATGGCTGGGCCTGGAGGTGCGGCAGCATCGCGTGCTGGACGCCTGCCACGCCGAGGTCGAATTTGTCGCACGCCAGAAAAGCCCCGGCAGTCCGGCCCTGCGCCTGCATGAGCGCAGCCGTTTTGTGCGCGAAGGCGAGGGCGCAGGCCGTTGGTACTATATTGACGGTGACCAGCTTTAAGTCTCAAGCAAAATATGCCATCAGCCCAAGAATGACGGGCGCAGGCAGCTATTAAATATGTAGCAAAAAGGATGGTTGTGCTGAAATTCGATGCGGTGTTGTTCGACTGTGACGGCGTGCTGGTGGACAGCGAACCCATCACGAACGGGGTGTTGCGCGACATGCTCGAAGAGCTGGGCTGGACGCTGAGCAGCGACGAATGTATGCGCCTGTTCATCGGCAAGGCGGTCAAGGACGAGGTCGCGCTGATCGAGGCCAAGACCGGCCAGGCCATCACCGAGGACTGGATGCAGCGCTTCCGTGAGCGCCGCAACGAGGGGCTGGTCGCGCGCGTCAAGCCGATTCGCGGCGCAGTCGGGGCTGCCGCCGCCATTCACGCGCTTTACGGCGGCCGCATCGCCTGCGCGTCCGGCGCCGACCGCTTCAAGGTCGAGTTGCAGATGGACAAGTGCGGGCTCATGCCCTACTTCAAGGGCCGCATCTTCAGCGGCCACGAAATGCCGCGCTCCAAACCCGCGCCCGATGTGTATCTGGCAGCCGCTGCCGCGCTGGGTGTGGACCCCAAACGCTGCGCGGTGATTGAAGATACCGAGACCGGTGTGATGGCCGGCGTGGCTGCCGGCGCCACGGTTTTCGGCTACAGCCCGGCCGCCGGGCATGACGCGCCGGCGGCGTTGAAGGCCGCAGGCGCGGCCCTCATCTTCACCGACATGGCAGCCCTGCCGGACATGTTGTGAGCACTTGCTTCACGTCGAGCGCCCGCCAACGGGCGTTTTCCGATGACTGACACTGAGCATCGGGCCCGCACAGTCGTGCTGGCGCAGGCGCTGGAGAATGACGATCCCCGGGGTGATCTGGTCGGCCTAGCCGAGCGCAAGGCGGCTGCATTGGCGGCCCTGAATGAGCTGGGCGAGACTGCGGCCGATGGTCGTGTTGTTCCCGATGATCAGCTGCTTGCCACGCGTGCCAGACACCTGGTGGACCTGCTGGCGGCAAAGCATCCGGCCCTGGGCGCATTGCAACGCCCGGGCGCCCTCTGGTCCGGGCTGGCGCTGGCGTGTCCGGTGCTGGCTTTGCTGGCAGGCATCGCCACCGACCGGATCGGCAATCCCCACCGGGTCGATCTGCTGTCTGCGCCCTTGTTGATCATCATCGGCTTCAATCTGGTGGTTTACTGCGTGCTGGCCATTCTGGCGGTGCGGCGGAAACCCGTGGCCCGCGTGCCTTGGCTGCCGTCGCTGCTCCGGCAGCTCGATGCCTGGCGTTCGCGTCAGCGCGGGACCAGCGCCCGGGTGATGGCTGGTTTTTATCAGCGTTGGCAGCTTGTAGCCGGCCACCTCCTCGTTGACCGCTGGAAAACTGTGCTGCATCTGTCGGCGGCGGCCTGGGGCGCCGGCGTCGCGCTGTCCCTGGCGGGGCGCGGGCTGTTTGTTCAGTACAAGGTCGGCTGGGAAAGCACGTTTTTGAGTGCAGAAAGCGTGCACCGCCTGCTGGAACTGATTTTCTGGCTGCCGACCCGGGTGTTCAATCTCACGCCGCTGACCCTCGCCGAAGTGACGGCCTTGCGCAATTTCCAGAACGACAGCGTGGCGGGTGATAGATGGGTCTGGATGTACGTGGGTTTGACGGCCTTGTTGGTCATCCTGCCGCGCCTGCTGCTCGCCGCCTGGTCCGCCGTGCGCGCCCGCACAGCCAGCCATCAGCTGCAACTGGATCTTTCTGCGCCCTACTTTCAGGCCGTGCTGGCCGCCATGCGCCGCGTCCGCCTGAAGATCGGTCTGGCCTTCGCCAATGCCGCGACACATGGGCAGTTTGTCAGCTTGGCGCGGCTGGTGGCAGACGATCCGCTGGGGCAGCAGCTTGTGATATCGACGCCGGAGGGTGACTGGCTGCAGTGGGTGGAGCCCGGCGCTGGTTCGCCGGTGGACTGCGTGTTGTCCATCGATACCGGGGAACCGCCTGACAAGCCCCTGCCATCGGCCTGGTCCGGTCTGCCAACCGTGCTTGTCCCGGCCCATCAATTGGCGAACAGCTGGCCACAGTCGCCGGTGCTGACCCGGGCGCTGGCGCTTGCGACGGGTTCTGGGTCCCAGGCGGGGTGGGATCGCCTAGAGAGCAAGCTGCAACACGAGCAACAACAGCGCCTTGAACGCAGCATGGCAGCGGTGGCGACCTGCCTGTCCGGCATCGCGGTCCACATCAACGGCGACGCCTCGGTCACCGCCATCGAAAAAGCGCGGGACGAACTGTTTCTTGCCCTGCAGCAAATACATCGCCTGGATCCGGCGACCGGTCTGGCACTCGCGGGACAGTTGGTGAAGTACACCGCCCCTGCCGCCACCCTGGGGAAAAAGTCGGTCACGGCGGCCAGCGCGGCCACCGGCGCCAGCGTGGGTGCTGCAGTGGATGCATCAACGGGATTTTTAACCCTGGGCACGGCCACTGCCCTGGGTGCGCTGCTGGGTGCCGGCATCGGCTGGGTGACCGCGCAGCGGCACAAAAAGGGTGTTGACGCCGACGTGATGCAGCGTCTGACGGGAGCTGCCCTCCTGCTTTATCTGGAGATTTCCAATTCCGTCAGGGTGCATGCCGAAACGAGCGGACTTCGCGATGCCTGGGAAAAGGAGATGGCCAAAGAGATCCAGCATCGAAAGGCAGCGCTGTCGCGGCTCTGGTCCGCCGGCGGGGGTGCAGTCACAGACGCCATCGCGTCCGAGGCGGCGCCTGTGCTCATGGCCACCGTGCAGGCGGTGTTGGCCACCCTTTACCCGCCCAGCACGCCCGTGGAGGTTGTTGGTCCGGGCGCACAGCTTTCCTGAGCGGGCTGTGCGCGCGAGCCCGCTTCGGTGGGTTTTGAGTTCCGGGGTGAAATTCATGCATCAAATCGGCCTTCAGCCCTTTACTGGTATGCATAAGCAGCTATTGAATTGATAGCGAATCAATCCCGGTTTTGTCATCCCGGACATCGATCCGGGATCCATGCCCGCCCTCCAGCCTGCCCGGTCAGGACGCTTCAGGAGGCAAGCCCATGTGCATCGGCCGGCTGCCAAGTTGGGCGCCCGTCACCGCGTCAATGGCCATGGGCTGGATTTCCTGGCCGGTCTCGTCGTCGATATACCGCGCCAGCCTGTCGCCGCTGCAATTGCGCTGGGCCCAGGCCCCAATCATCATCAGCACCGGCAGGAAGTCGCGCCCGGCGTCAGTCAGTACATACTCATCGCGCGGCGGGCGCTCGGAGTAGCTGCGCTTTTCCAGCAAGCCCGCATCGGTCAGCGCGGCCAGCCGCTTGGTGAGCATGGTGGGCGCAATCCCCAAGTTCTTCCTGAACTGGTCGAAGCGGGCCATGCCGGCGTGCGCGTCGCGCAGGATCAGCATGCTCCACGCGTCGCCGACGGATTCAAGGCCCCGGGCGACCGGGCAGCCCGGCATCGAATTATTTTCTTCGATCATATCGTTTTGATAGTGACTTAGTACTGTTTTGATAGTAACATCCTTTTCAACGGCAATCCAGCCTGTTTTGAAGGAAATCACATGAGCAACACAAACAAGGGTATCGCACTCGTGACGGGTGCGTCTTCAGGCATCGGGCTGGTCACGGCCCGGTCCCTGGCCCAAGCCGGCTACCGGGTGTTCGGCACCAGCCGCAAGACGGTCGCCAGCTCCCAGGGCATCACCATGCTGGTCTGCGACGTGACCGACGAGGCGTCGGTCAAAAGCCTGGTGGAAGAAGTTATCAGGCCGGCCGGGCGCATCGACCTGGTCGTCAACAACGCCGGCGTGGGCCTGCTCGGCGCGGCCGAGGAATCGTCCATCGCCCAGGCGCAGCGCCTGTTCGACGTCAACGTTTTCGGCGTCGCCCGCGTGGTCAACGCGGTGCTGCCGGTCATGCGCGCCCAGCAGGGCGGCCGCATCATCAACATGAGCTCCATCCTGGGCCTGATCCCGTCGCCCTTCAATGCCTTTTATGCCTCGACCAAACATGCGATCGAGGGCTACACCGAGTCGCTGGACCATGAGGTGCGCCGCTTCGGCATCCGGGTGGTGCTGGTCGAACCCGGCGTGACACGCACCGCCTTTGAGGAGAACCTGACCCGCGCCGACCAGCCCATGCCCACCTACGCCGAAGACCGCGCACGCAGCGAGGCGCTCATGCGCACGTTGATGGAGGCCGGCGACGCCCCGCAGGTCGTTGCCGATGTCGTCGTCAAGGCCGCCACAGCCGCCAAACCGAAGTTGCGTTACTCGGCCGGCAAGCAGTCCAGCCAGGTGCGGACGCTGCGCCGTTACATGCCCGAAAGCATGGTCGACAAGGCGCTGCGCAAGTTCAACGGCTTCCCGGCGTAAGCCGCGAGCACGCTGCGCGCGCGGTTCATGCATTAAATCGGCCTCTAGCCCCCGTCTGGCGGGCGCAAGCAGCTATTGAATTAATAGCGGCTGAGGCGCTGGGCCGGTCACGCCGGACCGGATCCAGGGTCCCTGCCGGGCGCCCCTGCAGCGCCAGGCCCACCGTGCTAAGCTGCCAAGCCGATGTTTTTCACCTACCCTGAGTAAACCCTATGCCCGGATTGCTGCCCAACGTGGACCCCGACGGCCTGCTCGAATTCTCGGTGGTCTACACCGACCGCGCGCTCAACCATATGTCCAAAAGCTTCCAGGGCGTGATGACGGACATCTCCGGCATCCTCAAAGAAGTCTATGGCGCGCATTCCGCGGTGCTGGTGCCCGGCAGCGGCACCTACGGCATGGAATCCGTCGCCCGCCAGTTCGCCCACGGCAAACACGTCATGGTCATCCGCAACGGCTGGTTCAGCTACCGCTGGACGCAGATCTTCGACATGGGCAGCATCCCCGCTTCGCACACCGTGCTCAAGGCCCGGCAGACTGTCAAGGGCGCGCAAGCCCCGTGGATTCCGGCGCCGATCGCCGAGGTGCAGGCCGCGATTGCCAAAGAAAAACCCGCCGTCGTGTTTGCACCCCACGTCGAAACCGCCGCCGGCATGATCCTGCCCGACAACTACCTGAAAGCCGTGGCCGACGCCGTGCATGCGGTGGGCGGTTTGTTTGTGCTCGACTGCATCGCCTCCGGCGCCATGTGGGTGGACATGAAAGCCACCGGCGTGGACATCCTGATCTCGGCCCCGCAAAAAGGCTGGAGCAGCTCACCCTGCTGCGCCATGGTCATGCTCAGCGAGCGCGCCCGCACGGCCATCGACGGCACCACCAGCTCCAGTTTTGCCTGCGACCTGAAGAAGTGGCTGCAGATCATGGAAACCTATGAAGGCGGCGGCCACGCCTACCACGCCACCCTGCCGACCGACGCCCTCACGCGCCTGCGCGCCGCCATGCAGGAGACCAAGGCTTATGGTTTTGCCAAAGTCAAGGCCGAGCAGGTGGACCTGGGCAGCAAGGTGCGCAAGTTATTTGAAGGCCGGGGCCTGCCCAGCGTTGCCGCCGAAGGCTTCAAGGCGCCTGGCGTCGTGGTCAGCTACACCACCGACCCCGAGATCCAGTCCAGCAAGAAGTTTCTGGCCGAAGGCCTGCAGACCGCCGCCGGCGTGCCGCTGCAGTGCGACGAAGGCCCCGACTTCAAGACCTTCCGCATCGGCCTGTTCGGTTTGGACAAATGGCACAACGTGGACAAGACGGTTGCCAACCTGGCGGATGCGTTGGATCGTATCGGTCTGACGGAGCGGGTGGTGGAGACTGCCGCCGGTTAGCCCAGAGCCATGTGGCGGGCCAGATGCGTGAACACCGTCGAGACTCGCCGCAAATGCCTTGATTCTGTGTGCGTCAGCAGCCAGAGCTCTGTCTGGCATTCATCCAGCGTGTCCGTCAGGGCGCGCAAATCACCTCGCCCTTGCGCCAGAAAGACAGGAAGCAGGCCGATGCCCATCCCTTGGCCCACCAGCTCCGCCACGGTGAGGATGCTGTTGACCCGGTAGCGCGGCAAAACTTTCGGGAAATGCTTTTTGCGCCAGGTGACCGAGGGGTGGTCAGGCAGGGCGTCGTCGGGCGCCACCCAGCCGGTTTTTGACGCCACGCCGGCGTCAAAGCTTTTTGGCCCGCCTTTTTTGGAGCCGAACACGGCCATGCGGATCGGCCCCACATGTTTGCCCACCAGGTGTTGCGGTGGTCGCCGGGTGGCGCGCACGGCAATGTCGGCATCACGCCGCGTCAGGCTGGCCAACTCATTGCCGGCATGGAGGTCGTAGCTCAGAAGCGGGTGGCTTGACTGCAGAAGTTTCAGTGCCGGTGCCACCAGCCCGTGCAGGATGGTGTCGGTGGTGGTGATGCGCACACTGCCCGACACCTGCTCCGGCTCAGCCTGCGCGGCAGAACGGGCGGACTCCAGTTGTACCTCCAGTTGCTCGCCATGGGTGGCCAGTATCTGTGCCAGCTCCAGCGGCTGATAGCCTGTACGTGATCTCTCAAACAAGCGCTGGCCCAGCCCCTTCTCAATGCGTTGCAGTGAGCGGAACACGGTAGACGCATCCACTGCAAGCCGCTCACCCGCCTCTGCCAGCGTTTGGGTTCGTACCAGAGCCAGCACCACCTCCAGATCCGGGGCGCTGAGTTTGTATTGCGTTTGTGCAGTCATGGTTTGCATTTGCGCCTATTTTCATTGCGTTATTGCAATACTACATTAGCTCCATCAACTTAACCCATGGAGAAACGCAATGAACCCAACCCCACACAGCAACGCTACCGACCACGGCGTGACCCTGCTCCGCATCAGCCTGGGCGTGATGTGGATTGCCCACGCCTTGTTGAAGCTATTCGTCTTCACGCTGCCGGGTACCGCACAGTTTTTTGAGAGCGTGGGCATTCCCGGCTTCCTGGCCTATCCTGTGTTTTCCGTAGAGCTGCTGGGTGGTGCGGCGATTCTGTTTGGTGTTTACGCGCGTCAGGTGTCGCTGGCGCTGACGCCTGTCATGGCTGTGGCTGCATCGGTGCACTTTGCCAACGGCTGGCTGTTTACCAACAAGGGCGGCGGCTGGGAGTACCCGGTTTTTCTCGTGGTCGCATCGCTTGCGCTGTGGCTTGCAGGGGACGGCGCCCTGGCGCTGCGCCGCAGCCAGCGCTTTGTGCCCACTGTTTGACCAAGGGCAAGCCATGAGACCCCACCTCACATTAATCAGCCACAAGTTATGCCCCTACGTGCAGCGCGCCGCGATCGTGCTGGCTGAAAAAGGCATCTCCTTCGAACGCAAAGACATTGACCTGGCCAACAAGCCCGACTGGTTTCTAAAACTCTCGCCGCTGGGCAAGACGCCGTTGCTGCTGGTGGACGGTGAAGCAGTGTTTGAATCCACCGTCATTTGTGAGTACCTGGATGACACCGCCGCCCCGCGCCTGCACCCACAAGACGCGCTGCAGCGCGCCCGCCACCGTGGCTGGATGGAGTTTGGCTCCGCAGTGCTCAACAACATTGGCGCCTTTTACAACGCACCTGATGAGCAGGCTCTGGCTGCCCGTGCCGCCGAGCTGCGTGCAAAGGTTCAGCAGATCGAGGCTGCGCTTGGAGCGGGCCCTTACTTTGCCGGCAGCCATTTCAGCATGGTCGATGCGGCTTTCGGTCCGGTCTTTCGGTACTTCGATGTGTTTGACACCATTGGTGATTTTGGTGTCTTTGCCGATATGCCAAAGGTCAATGCCTGGCGGCAGGCGCTGGCGCAACGCGATTCGGTGCGCACGGCTGTGGGGGCCGACTACCCGGAACTGCTGAGTACTTTTCTGCAGCAGCGCAGGTCAGCGCTGTCGGGGCGAATGGCTGCCGTGCTGGCGGTTTAGGAGACCCATTGGCAGCGCATCGTCTTTTCTTTCAAGGTTGACGGATCGATTGTCGAAATGCGGGCATGTCATTCGTCGTCAAGGTGTAATGTTCAACACCTGAAGAAAGAAAAGCCATGCAATACCTTTGCCTTGCCTACTACGACCCCGAAAAAATGGACGTCATGGCACCCGCCGACATGAAAACGCTGGTGGAGGCCTTGCCCGCCAAGGACGCCGCCCTCGCACAGACGGGCAAGCTGGTCTGGAGCGGCTCACTCGAAGGCCCCAAAGCCACCTTCGGCATGCGCCCGCGCGGCGGCAAACCGCAAGTGACCGATGGCCCCTATGCCGAAGCCAAGGAGCTGGTCGGCGGCTTTTTTGTCATCGAAGCGGCCGACAAGGAAGAGGCGATACGTATCGCTTCGCTGCATCCCGCCGCCACGCTGGGTGAACACATCGGCTGGGGGATTGAGGTGCACCCAATTGGGATTTGTTCGGTGAAGAAATAGCGCCGGCTTCTGTTTGGGTGCGGCACCCGTTATCCCGCAGCATGCCAGCCGGGTTTCCGCATGTGATGTCTCCCCTCGTGGGTCGTGGCGCTTACCGTCGCGCACATCTGTGGCCTCAATAAAGAGGCAGGTCATCCCTCCGTGGGTCACAAAAAACCTGTTCTTGGCCACGTCGGCAAGACGCAAAAAAAGCCCCCGAGGGGGGCTCTTCTTTTGGGCACGCAGAGCTTCAGCTGCGGGCACGCGCTGCGTCACGCAGGTCACGGATCTGGTCGTGATTTTTCTGGGCGCCGGCGGCCTGGCGTTCGATAAGGCTGCGTACGTCGGCGGGCAGGCCTTCTTCTTTCAGGGCTGAGCGATAACGCGCAATAGCCGCGTCTTCGCCCTTTTCGCAGGATTCGAGGATGGACAGTTCACTGTCAAAGCCCACCGCGCCCTTGACCTGGACCCATCCGCGGTGCAGTGCGCCCGATGCGGTGCCGCCGTCAGCCGGCTCGCCGCCGTACTGGCGAATCATGGCTTCGAGTGCACGGGCCGCTTCGGCGCAGCCGGCCGCGCGCGAAGTGAACAGCGCTTTGGCGCTCGCCGTTTCGACCTGCTCGGCGCAGGTCTTGAAGCCGTATTCGCCGTCGCGCGAGTTTTCCAGAAGATCGTTAAGAACGCTTACAACTTGTTTGTTGTCAGACATGGTGTTTCCTTTGTGGCCCGGGGGGCATGGGGTTAAAAATGCTTCCTGGCTCCGTCATGAAGACCGGAACTTGGCAACAACCTTAAGAAGATGGCAGGGCGCGCGGCGTCGTCAGTGGGGGCCTCGGCTTGTAGGCCAATGCCTTTTATGTGCCGGGTGATTGCGCACACCGGGCCAGCGGCTGGCGAATCAGCCGGCCCCAACGGCCCGCCCGATCAGAAGCAAGCTGGTCACAACCATCACGGCGCCGACGGCACGCGCCACACGTTCACCGTCTTTGGCCCAGCGTTCTGCAGTGATCGCTGCCGTCACGATGGCCATGACATGCAGATTCATCACACCCAGAACCAGCAGCAGCGTCGTCAGCCCGGCGCAGGAGCACATGCAATGGATGCCCAACTGCAGGCCGTGGTGCCAGGCGGCCATGGCCTGTGTGGGCAATCGGGTGATTGGTTGCCGGCAACAGGCGAGATGACGCGCCTTCCAGCGGGTGAACTGGAACACACCAGCCAGCAGCACCACCAGCCCTGACAACACGGGCACTGTTCGCGCCACCGTATTTAACTGCAGCAGGGCTTGTGTGAGCACCGCACCGAGCGCGAAGATGATCACTCCCAACACGGTCCACACGAAGAAGTAGCCCGCCCCCGCCGCCATGGCGGATGCGGGCCTGCGGTACCGCAGTTGAGGTAACACTGCCGGCAGCATCATCGCCACCATCATCACCACCCACATGCCGGTGAAGGACGCTGCGGCGCCGGCCCAGCTTTGCCCGCACATCGGCATCCAGGTGGTAGAAAGCGTCCAGCCACCGGGCATGGGCACCTCGCCCATGTCCTGCATGGACAGGCTGCCCGCGATGGTTGCCAGCGTCGCGGCAACCCACAGCAACGGGCCGGGGTTGCCCAGGGCCGGCAGCCGGCGAAGCAACTCAGACGCAGCAGGCATGGGCCGCGGGCGCCGGCGTTTGCTTGTACTCGTCGTGGCGTCGCCACCAAATGCCGGTTTCGTTGCGGCCCAGCGGCGCGCGGTCCAGCCACTGGTACGAACCCCACAGACCGTCCACACCGCGCGCATAGGTCGAGTAGCAGTGGTAAATCTCGCCGCCCTCGCGCACAAAGGTGCTCATGCCCGGCCGCTCGCGCGTGTAGGTGGCCGGGTCGGTGCCGGTGCCCCGTGCGAGGTCGGCCACCGGGCCGGCGCTGTCGCCTTCCTGTCCGCTGCGCCAGACAAACTTCGGCTCCGTGCTGAAGTTGTAGGCTATGCCCTTGTTCCGCTGCTGGTCCTCGGTGAACGAGACATTGAAGTCGAAGTTGAAGTCGCTGCCAGAGGACGAGGCCCAGGGAAAGGTCCAGCCCATGCGCTTTTTGAAAGCCTGCAGCTTGGCCAGCGGCGCGCGTGATACCGCGTGCAGCGTCACGTCGTGGTTGGCAAGGTGCACCGCAAAACCGTTGAAGCCGTCGGCAATCATCGAGCACGAGGGGCAGCCCATGGTGTAGTCGGGCCCGAACATGAAGTGATAGATCATCAGTTGCGAGCGGCCCTGAAACAGGTCGTCGAGTGTGGCTTTGCCTGCGTCGGTGTCGAAGTGATAGGCCTTGTCCAGCCGCACCCAGGGCAGTTGCTGGCGTTGCTGCGCGAGTGCGTCGCTGCGGCGTGTGAATTCCTTTTCGGCGGCAAGCAGTTCGAGGCGTGCAGCCATCCATTCATCGCGGGTTGCTGTGTTGTGAGTTGTCATCGCTGAGTTCCTTTCGTGGGTTGTTGATCAAGCGCGGGCTTATAGTAAAAATAAAACAGGGAGATGTGAGAGTGACAAATGTGGCGGGATTCGAATGGACGCACTGATCACGGCTGCCGCGCTGGCACTGGCCGCCGGCGATGTGCTGGGCGCACTCAAGCGCGTGGCCCTGCGCAACGACGCGCCCGCGCTTGCGCTGCGCGGCATTGCGATGGCACGGCTGGGCGACCTGGTGCGCGCCAAGCTGCTGCTGCGCAGTGCGGCGCGCGCTTTCGGTGCGAAAGAAGCGGTGGCCCGCGCGCGTTGTGTGGTGGCCGAAGCCGAGATTGCATTGGTATCGCGCGACCTGGGCTGGCCGGCCACGGCGCTGGATGCGGCCCGCGCGACGCTGGAAGCCCACGGTGACCGGGCCAACGCCGCCCATGCCGGGCATCTGCAGGCACGGCGCCTGCTGCTGATCGGCAAGCTCGATGACGCTGAACACACACTCGCTGGGCTGGATCCGACGCCGCTGCCACCCGCATCTGCCGCTGCGCACGCGCTGGCGGTCGCGGGCCTGGCGGTGCGGCGCCTGCGCATCACTGAGGCGCGGTCTGCACTTGCAGGTGCCGAGCGTGCCGCGCGCCAGGCCGGCATTGCCGCGCTGCTGGAAGAAGTCAAATCTGCCTCGCTCGCACTCGACGCGCCCGCGGCGCGCCTGATCACGCGCGGCGAGGAGCGCGCATTGCGGCTGGAAGAAGTGGAGGCGCTGTTCGCTACCGACACCTTGGTCGTGGATGCCTGCCGTTATGCCGTGCGCCAGTCGGGCAGCGCCGTGCCTCTGACCAGCCGGCCGGTGCTGTTTGCGCTGGTCCGTGCGTTGGCCGAAGCCTGGCCTGCCGATGTGCCGCGCGAGACACTGGTTGCGCGTGCCTTTCGCGGCAAGGAGGCGGACGAGTCCTACCGCGCGCGGCTGCGGGTCGAGATGGGGCGGCTTCGCAGACTGTTGAAGCCGCTGGCCAGTGTGAATGCCACGCCGCGCGGCTTTGTGCTGGCGCCGCATCATGACGGTGGGGTGGCGGTGCTGGCGCCACCGATGGAGGGCTCCCATGGCGAGGTCCTGGCCCTGCTTGCAGACGGCGAGTCCTGGTCGAGCTCGGACCTGGCGCTGGCCCTGGGCGCCAGCCAGCGCACGGTGCAGCGGGCGCTGGAAGCGCTGGTGCTGGTGGGCAAGGTGTTGTCGCTGGGGCAGGGCCGGTCACGGCGCTGGCTGGCAACGCCGGTGGTCGCAGGATTCACGACAATCTTGTTACTCCCTGCTTCGCTTCCGGCTGGGTAGGATGGCGGCATGAAACGCAACAAAGCCACCATCGTTCGGGAATACGGCCCCTTCCCCGGCATCGAACATGTCGCGGGTGTCACCCATGACGGCAGCCACATCTGGTTTGCATCGGGCAAGCAGCTCAATGCGCTGGACCCGGACAGTGGCAAGCTAGCGCGCAGCTTCGATTTGCCTGCCCATGCGGGCACGGCCTTCGATGGTCAGCACCTGTTCCAGATCGCGGAAGACCAAATCCAGAAGATAGATCCCGCCAGTGGCCGCGTGCTTGGCACCATTCCCGCCCCTGGCGGTGGATGCTCGGGCATGGCGTGGGCTGAAGGCACCTTGTGGGTGGGCCAGCACCGCGAGCGCAAGATTGTTCAAATCGATCCGCAAACGGGTGCTGTGCTGCGCACCATCGAATCGAATCGGTTTGTCACCGGCGTGAGCTGGGTTGACGGCGACTTGTGGCATGCCACCTGGGAAGGTGAGGAGAGCGAGCTGCGCCGCATTGATCCGCAGACCGGTGAAACGCTGGAGGCGCTTGATATGCCGGCCGGCACCAACATTTCGGGGCTGGAGTGTGATGGCGCTGACCGCTTTTACTGTGGTGGTGGTGGCCGCGCGGTTATCCGGGCGGTGCAACGGCCCAGGCGGCAGGCGGCGGGCAAACCGCGGGCTGTGAACTGACGCGGGTGCAGATCAACCCGGCAGGCCTTTGCGGAAGTCGCCTGGGCTGAGGCCGGTGGCCGTGCGGAAAGCCCGGATAAAACTTTTTTCGTTTTTGAATCCTGCAGCCGTGGCCACCTGCTTGACCGGTTTGTCGCTGCGGTTCAGCAAATCCTTTGCGCGTTCAAACCGCACCTCGTCTTTCAGCGCCTGCAGCGATGCGCCTTCTTCCTTCAGTTGCCGGTGCAGGGTGCGTGTCGAGATATTGAGCAGCGCCGCGAGGCCGTCGGCCTTGTGCGCCTGCTCTGGGTACGCGGCCAGCGCCTGGCGCACCTGCTGCACCAACAGGCGGTCGCGCCGGTACTGCAACACCGTGAGCGGCAGGGCGCGCTGCAGCATCTGGGTCAGGGCCTTTTCGTCGCGACGCAGCGGCAGCGCCAGGTAACGCGCATCGAAGCGAATGGATGCCTGCGCCTCGCCGAAGTGCAGCGCGCCGGGAAACATCAGCGCATAAGCGTCAGCATGCGGCGGCGCGGCAAATGGGAAACGCGCGCCCTGCAGCGGGATGCGTGAATCGATGTACCAACAGGCCAAGCCGTGGATGTTGCGCAGCACGTGCACCAGGCAGAAGGCGCGCGCATCCTCGCCATGGCGGCCCAAGTCACTGCGTTCCTCGATGTTGATGGCGGCACTGTCGCCGCTTATCACCAGTCGCAGCCGGATGTCGTCGGCCAGCAGGCTGTGGTGCCGGCACCAGCGCTTGAGCGCCACACCCAGATCCGGCGCACTCAGTGATGCGCGGGCCAGCATGCCGTAGCTGCCCCAGGGCAGGCGTCGGCTGAAAGCGCCCAGTGCTTCGTCGTCCAGCTCCTGCATGGCGGTGCCGGACAAGACCTCCATCTGGCGCGAGGTAATACGGCCGTCGGCTTGCTGAAGCCTGGTTGGCGTGATCTGTGCCATCCTGAGTGCGTTGGCGGGGCTCTGGCCGTACAGCGGGTAAGCGGCAGCAATCACCCGTGCAAAGGCCATGGGCGTGACGGCCACGGGCGAGCCTAGGGTCTCGGGTACGGGTCGGACAGACATGGCGCCAGTTTCTCAAAAAATGGCACGATTTGCAACCTGTGTGGCGACTGTCGGGCCGCATTAGCGCCTAAGCTGAGCGATTTCGCGTTATGGTGTGCAAGGAATTGGCCCAGCCGCAGACCCACCCCACGCACCCCGCCGCACAGAGGAGACACATGCCAGTTCTGGAAACCAAACTCAACGCCCGCTCGGCCGACTTTCAGGCCAACGCAGCCGCCATGCGCGCGCTGGTTGATGA
The DNA here is from genome assembly GCF_013817205.1 of Polaromonas sp. Classification (GTDB taxonomy): domain Bacteria; phylum Pseudomonadota; class Gammaproteobacteria; order Burkholderiales; family Burkholderiaceae_C; genus Polaromonas. Next base: position 11,040 of record NZ_JACDDD010000005.1, on the reverse strand, counting down.
CTTGAAGCTGCAGGTGGCCAAGGCCGCTGCCGGCGGCGGTGAAGCCGCCCGGGCCAAACACGTGGCGCGCGGCAAGCTGCCACCGCGCGAGCGGGTGCAGATGCTGCTGGACCCGGGCACGCCCTTCCTCGAGCTGGCGCCGCTGGCCGCGCTGGCCATGTACCCGGACCGTGACGGCAGCGACAGCGCGCCCTGCGCCGGCGTGATCACCGGCATTGGCCGCGTCAACGGGGTGGACTGCATGATTGTGTGCAACGACGCGACGGTGAAGGGCGGCACCTACTACCCGATGACGGTGAAGAAACATTTGCGTGCGCAGGAAGTGGCGCAGCAGAATCGCCTGCCCTGTATTTACCTGGTCGATTCGGGCGGCGCCAATTTGCCGAACCAGGACGAGGTCTTTCCCGACCGCGACCATTTCGGCCGCATCTTCTACAACCAGGCCAACATGAGCGCGCAGGGCATTGCGCAGATCGCTGTGGTCATGGGCAGTTGCACTGCGGGGGGCGCTTACGTGCCGGCCATGAGCGATGAAAGCATCATCGTCAAGAACCAGGGCACGATTTTTCTGGGTGGGCCGCCGCTGGTCAAGGCGGCCACGGGCGAAGTGGTCACGGCCGAAGACCTGGGCGGTGGCGACGTCCATACCCGTCTTTCGGGTGTGGCGGATCATCTGGCGCAGGACGACCTGCACGCACTGGCGCTGGCACGCAACTGCGTCAAGAATTTGAATAAAAATACGGCTCCAGCCCTTATCCCACGTGCGCCAGTAGCTCCTGAATTTATAGCAGAAGAGCTGTACGGCGTGATTCCGGTGGACACCCGAAAACCCTTTGACGTGCGCGAGATCATTGCCCGCATCGTGGATGGCAGCGAGTTTGACGAGTTCAAGGCGCGGTATGGCACCACGCTGATCTGTGGTTTTGCGCATATTGAAGGCATGCCGGTGGGCATCATCGCCAACAACGGCATTCTGTTCAGCGAGTCGGCCCTGAAGGCCACTCATTTCATCGAGCTGTGTTGCCAGCGCAAGATTCCACTGGTGTTCTTGCAGAACATCACCGGCTTCATGGTGGGCCGCAAGTACGAAAACGAAGGCATTGCCCGCAACGGCGCCAAGATGGTGACGGCTGTGGCCACTGCCCAGGTGCCCAAGTTCACCATCATCATCGGCGGCAGTTTTGGTGCCGGCAACTACGGCATGTGCGGGCGCGCCTACAGCCCGCGCTTTTTGTGGATGTGGCCGAACGCGCGCATCAGCGTCATGGGCGGCGAGCAGGCTGCCGGTGTGCTCGCCACGGTTAAGCGCGACGGTATTGAAGGCAAGGGCGGCAGCTGGAGCGCTGAGGAAGAAGAAGCCTTCAAGGCACCCATACGTCGGCAGTACGAAGACCAGGGCCATCCCTATTACGCCACCGCACGGCTCTGGGACGACGGCGTGATTGATCCGGCCGACACGCGCCGCATGCTGGCGCTGGGCTTGCGGGCTTCGCTGAACGCACCGATTCCCGAAACGAAGTTCGGTTTGTTCCGGATGTAAGCCATGAAACATCTTGAACTCAATTTTGGCGGTGGCGTTTCCACCGTCACCCTCAACCGGCCCGAGGTCCGCAATGCCTTCAACGATGAAGTCATCAGTGAACTGACGGCAGTGTTCATTGAACTGGCCAAACGCGAGGAGGTGCGCTGCATCGTGCTGGCCGCCCATGGCACGGCTTTCTGTGCCGGCGCCGACCTGAACTGGATGAAGCGCATGGCCGACTACACGCGCGATGAAAACGTCGCCGATGCCGGCGCTCTGGCCGAAATGCTGCGCGTGGTCTACAGCTGCCCCAAACCGACAATTGCAAAAGTGCAGGGTGATGTGTATGCCGGCGGTACCGGCCTGGTGGCGGCCTGCGACATCGCGGTGTCGGTGGACAGTGCCGGCTATTGCCTCAGCGAGGTGAAGCTGGGCCTGATCCCCGCCACCATCAGCCCGTATGTAATCCGCGCCATGGGTGCACGTGCGGCGCACCGCTACTTTTTGACTGCGGAACGGTTTGATGCGGCAGAGGCCCTGCGCATCGGTTTTGTGCATGAAGTGGTGGCAGCCGCCGAACTGGATGGCAAGGTCGCAGAACTCGCAAAAACGCTGGTCAATGCCGGCCCCGAAGCGGTCAAGCTGTGCAAGAAGCTGGTGCAGGACGTGGCCGATCAGGAAATCACGCCGTCGTTGATCCAGATGACGGTCGAAGGCATTGCCGACATCCGTGTGAGCCCCGAAGGCCGCGAGGGTGTGCAGTCTTTCCTTCAGAAGCGCAAGCCTGCCTGGTTGATGTCTGCCTGATCATCCAACTCGCACGTCATGAATAAAAACACACTGACCCTGCTTGTTGTCCTGCTGGTTGGCGCTCCGCTCCATCTGCGGGCACAGCCCGCGGAGCTTAACGAGTCAATCAATGAAGTGGTGATTCAGGTGCCGAAGGCGGGGCTGTTCACGATAGAGCTGGAGACCACGCTCTACAAACCTGACGGCCCCGGCCCTTTCCCGATAGCAGTGATTAATCACGGAAAAGCCTCGGGCGACCCCCGTTTCCAGTCGCGCTACCGGCCCGCCCTGGCCGCCCGCTATTTCATGCAGCGCGGTTACGCGGTGGTGGTGCCCATGCGGCAGGGGTTCTCCAAATCAGGTGGCAGCTACATCGGTGGCGGCTGCAATGTCGAAAGCAACGGCAGGGTTCAGGCATCTGATGTGAAAGCGCTGCTGGATCACGTGACGGCCCAGCCATGGGCCGACAAACAGCGCATTGTCGTACTGGGCCAGTCGCACGGGGGTTGGACCACGCTCGCCTTTGGACCGCAAAACTATCCCGGCGTGAGGGCGCTGATCAACTTTGCCGGCGGCCTGCGCCAGGAAACCTGTACTGGATGGGAGGGCGGGCTGGCCCGTGCCGCGGCCGACTATGGAAAAGAGACCAGCTTGCCGTCGCTATGGTTTTATGGCGATAACGACAGCTACTTCAACACCGATACATTCCAGGCGATGTTTGCGCGCTACAACGCTGCCGGGGGCAAAGCGAAACTGGTCGCCTTTGGCAAGTTTGGTTCGGACGCTCATTCGATGTTTGGTTCCCGGGCTGGCGCACCGATCTGGCAGCCGGAAGTCACCCGATTGCTGGCTGCGGTGGGGCTGCCCAGCGAGCCACAAGCGGAATTTTCGAAGTACAGGATTTCCGGGTTGACACCCATCCCGCCGAAGACATCTTTTGCACCGCTGGAGGACGAAACCCGGTTGCCCCACGTCAAGGAGTCGGGCCGCAACGGGTACAAGATCTACCTTGCCAAGCTGGTCCCCAGGGCGTTTGCGATTGGCCCCAGCGGAGCCTGGGCCTGGGCCGATGGCGGCGAAGACCCGCTCAGGCGGGCGCTGGACAACTGCAAGCGTTTCGCAAAGGCAGACTGCAAGCTCTACTCGGTCGATGACGACGTGGTGTGGACGGAGGGCATGTAGATGCAAACCATGGACACCGCGCAACTGATCGCCCTTGCCGGCGCGCTCGGCTGGGCCAGCGGCGTGCGGCTGTACCTGGTTGTGCTACTCACGGGCTTGGCCGGCTTCATGGGCTGGATCCAGTTGCCGCAAGGCCTGCACCTGCTGGCCAACCCGGTGGTGTTGGGTGCCAGTGGCTTCTTGGTGTTCGTCGAGTTTTTTGCCGACAAAATCCCCGGGCTGGATTCGCTGTGGGACGTGGTACACACCGTCATTCGCATTCCGGCTGGCGCGGCACTCGCGGCCGGGGTGTTTGGCGCCGACAGCGGCGTGATGGCTTTGCTGGCAGCCCTGGCGGGCGGCTCACTGGCGGCCACCAGCCACGCGGCCAAGGCCACAACCCGAGCGGCCATCAACACCTCGCCCGAACCCTTCAGCAATGTAGGCGCCTCGCTGGTGGAAGATGGCCTGGTGCCGGCCGGCCTGTGGCTGGCGGTTGCCCATCCACTGGTGTTTATCGCGGTACTGGTGGTGGTGCTTGTCTTCAGCATTTGGCTGATCCGCACCTGCTGGCGCTTTCTGCGGCAACTGTTTGCGCGTGTGGCCCGCATCTTTAGCGGCCAATCGGACAGCGGCCCGGCGCCGGCGTTTACCCTGAAATCTCCCTTTTCAAAAAAGAACGACTGACATGTTTAAGAAAATACTGATCGCGAATCGCGGAGAGATAGCTTGCAGGGTCGCAGCTACGGCTAGCCGCATGGCCATCCAGACTGTCGCCGTGTACTCGGACGCCGACGCGGATGCCCAACACGTGCGTGCTTGCAATGAGGCAGTTCACATCGGTGGCAGTGCGCCCAAAGACAGTTACCTGCGCTGGGAAAAAATCATTGCTGCTGCCAAGGCCGCCGGCGCCGAGGCCATCCACCCGGGCTACGGATTCCTGAGCGAAAACGAGGAGTTCGCCCAGGCCTGTGGCGATGCCGGGCTGGTCTTCATCGGCCCGCCGGCCTCGGCCATCAAGGCCATGGGTTTGAAGGCCGAGTCCAAGCAACTCATGGAAAAAGCTGGCGTGCCGCTGGTGCCCGGTTACCACGGCAGCGACCAGGATCCAGCCTTGCTGAAACGCGAAGCTGACCGTATCGGTTACCCGGTGCTGATCAAGGCCAGCGCCGGCGGTGGCGGCAAAGGCATGCGTGCCGTCGAGAAGTCTGAAGACTTCGACGCGGCGCTGGCGTCCTGCAAGCGCGAGGCCATCAACAGCTTCGGCGACGACGCGGTGCTGGTCGAAAAGTACGCGCAGCGCCCACGCCATATCGAGATTCAGGTCTTTGGCGACAGCCATGGCAATTACGTTTACCTGTTCGAGCGCGACTGTTCGGTGCAGCGCCGCCACCAGAAAGTGCTGGAAGAAGCCCCCGCGCCTGGCATGACAGAAGCGATGCGCCGGCAGATGGGCGAGGCGGCAGTGGCTGCCGCGCGCGCTGTCAATTACGTCGGCGCCGGGACTGTCGAATTTATTGTGGAACAGCGTACCGACGGCACGATGAACTTTTTCTTTATGGAGATGAATACGCGCTTGCAGGTTGAACATCCCGTCACCGAAGCCATCACCGGCCTCGACCTGGTGGAGTGGCAATTGCGCGTGGCCTCCGGCGAAGAACTGCCGCTGGCGCAGGATGAGCTGCGCATCCACGGCCATGCCATCGAAGCGCGTATTTGCGCCGAAAGCCCGGACAACAACTTCCTGCCCGCGACCGGCACCTTGCATGTCTACGGCCTGCCGCCTTCAGTTTCCTTTGAACGCGGCCTGGTGCGTGTAGACGCCGGGGTGCGCGAGGGCGATGTAATCTCGCCGTTTTATGACTCCATGATTGCCAAGCTGATCGTGCACGGCGACACGCGCGAGCAGGCGCTGGCGCGTCTGGACGAGGCGCTGGCGCAAGTGCATATCGTAGGCCTGAGCACCAATGTTCAGTTCCTGCGCCATGTGGTGGGCAGCCGTTCGTTTGCCCAGGCCGATCTGGACACCGCGCTGATTCCGCGCGAGGAGGCGGTGCTGTTCAAGCAGGAAAAAATAGGCCTGCCCCTGGCCGCTGCCGCCGCCGTGGCCTTGAGCCTGCTGGAAGAAAAAGCGCTGGAAACCTCAGATCCTTTCAGTCGGCGCGACGGCTGGCGCTCACACGGCGTCGCGACGCGCCGCTTCGAATTCGAGTTTCACGGCGAGCCGGCGAAAGCCGAACTGACTTACCTGCATGACGGAGCGCTGCGGCTGGCAACGGGCGGCGAGGAAGGCTTGCTGGTCTTTACCCGCGAAGGTGAAGCGGTCACGCTGACTTTCGGCGGCCAGCGCCTCACCGCGCGACTGTACCGCCGTGGGGAAACCGTCCACGTGTTTGCGCGCCAGGGCGCCACCCAGATCGCCGTGATCGACCCGCTGGCTCATGCTGGCGAGGCCCACGGCGAAGCCGGCCGCCTGACGGCACCGATGCCGGGCAAGGTGGTGTCGTTTGCGGTGAAGGCTGGGGACAAGGTGAGCAAGGGCCAGGCGTTGGCTGTGATGGAGGCCATGAAGATGGAGCACACGATTGCCGCCCCGGCCGACGGCGTGGTGCAGGAGCTGCTTTACGCACCCGGTGACCAGGTCACCGAGGGGGCGGAGCTGCTCAAAATCTCAAGCTGAGCGCAACACACGTGCAGGCCGCGGTGACGGCACAATCAAGCTTATGAACCTTCTTTTTTGTTGCGTCGGCGCCAAGCCCGAACCCTGGGTGGCCGGACTGCGCGCCGAGCTTCCCGAGGCGAACGTGCAGGACTGGACCCCGGGCGCGCTGCCGGCGGACTACGGGGTGGTCTGGGCCCCGCCACAGCAGTTCCTCGACGAGCAGCCGCAGCTCAAAGCCCTGTTCAACATCGGCGCTGGGGTCGATGCCCTGCTCAAGCTCAGGCTGCCGCCTGCCGCATCGGTGGTGCGACTGGACGATGCCGGCATGTCAGTGCAGATGGCCGAATACGTGAGCCATGCGGTGATCCGGCACTTCCGCGAATTTGACGGTTACGAGGCCGACATCCGCAGCGGCAAATGGTCTTACCGCAAGCCGCTCATGCGCGCCAATTTTCCGGTGGGAATCATGGGCCTGGGTGTGCTGGGCGAGCGCGTAGCACGCACGCTGACGCAGTTTGATTTTCCGGTCAAGGGCTGGAGCCGCTCGCCCAAGACGATTGAAGGTGTCCAGTGTTTTTCGGGCGAGGCGGGCATGGCGGACTTTCTGGCGGCCTCGCGCGTGCTGGTGTGCCTGCTGCCGCTCACGCCTGAGACCACCAACATCATGAACCGGGAGACACTCTCGAAACTGCAGCCGGGCGCTTATGTCATCAATGTCGCGCGCGGTGCGCACCTGGTCGACGAGGACCTGATTGCGCTGATCGACGGTGGGCACATCGCTGGCGCCACCCTTGACGTGTTTCGCAACGAGCCGCTGTCGACAGATCACGCTTTCTGGAAACACCCGAAAATCAATATCACGCCGCATACCTCAGCACGCACGCTGCGCGAGGAAACCATTGCGCAGATTGCCGGCAAGATCCGGGCTGTCGAGGGCGGTACGCCGATCACCAGCCTGGCCGGTGTGGTTGATCCCAACAGAGGATACTGAAATGTTGCCCCCACGGTCACTCACTGCGTGTTGCCTACGGCGTCTCCCTGCCCCTTTCACCACGAAAGGGGCCGCTGCGCCTGCAGGCTGGCAAAGCCAGACTCGCGGCCCCTGCTTGCCTGATGAGCTCCGTGGTCGTTCACTCCCTGCAGTTCCCGCCCGCATCTCGTGAAAGAGTCTTTATGAAGTACCCCTCCAAAGTCAAAATCGTCGATGTCGGGCCGCGCGACGGGCTCCAGAACGAAAAGGCGCCGGTGCCTGCATCCGTCAAGATCGAGCTGGTGCACCGCCTGCAGGACGCCGGCCTGACCGAGATCGAGGTCACCAGTTTTGTATCGCCCAAGTGGGTGCCGCAGATGGCCGACGCGGCCGACGTCATGGCCGGCATTACACGCAAGCCGGGTGTGCGTTATTCGGTGCTGACGCCCAACATGAAGGGTTTCGAGGCGGCGGTGCTGTCGAAGCCGGACGAGATTGTGGTGTTTGCTGCGGCGAGCGAGGCTTTCAGCCAGCGCAACATCAACTGTTCAATTGAAGAAAGCATTGAGCGTTTTCGCCCGGTCGCCGAGGCGGCGCGCGCGAGCAACATTCATGTGCGCGGCGCCATCTCCTGCGCCGTCGGCTGCCCCTACGAAGGCGAGATCGCGCCGGAACGGGTGGCCATGGTCGCGCGCCTGCTGAAGGAAATTGGCGTGCAGCACATCGGCGTTGCCGACACCATTGGCGTTGGCACACCGGTCAAGGTTGAACGCGCGATGGAGGCTGCGCTGCAGCATTACGGCGTGGACGATATTTCGGGCCATTTCCATGACACCTACGGCCAGGCCCTGGGCAACACCCTGGCCAGCCTGCAGATGGGCATCTGGCAGTACGACACCTCGTCGGCCGGCCTCGGTGGCTGCCCTTATGCGAAGGGGGCCACCGGTAATGTCGCGACCGAAGACGTGGTCTACATGCTGCAGGGCATGGGCATAGAGACCGGCATCGACCTTGACAAGCTGATCGACGCCGGCAAGTTCATCAGCGACTTCCTGGAGCGCAAGCCCAATTCCCGGGCTTCGACCGCCTTGCTCAACAAGAGGGCAGGGTGATGTGCGGTGGAGAGCTGACAGTGTTGCCAGAAGGCGTGCAGCGTGTCGCGGCTGTGCTGGAGGCGAAAGGCCATCCGCACATGCCCGTGATGCTCAACGACGCGGCACGAACCGCGCAGCAGGCCGCCGATGCGCTGGGTATCGCCCTCGGCCAGATTGCCAAGAGCATTATTTTCCGCCGCAAGTCGGACGATATGGCGGTGCTGGTCATCACGGCCGGTGACCAGCGCGTCGATGAGCGAAAGGTCGAGGCGCTGGTCTGCCCTGACGGCAAGCGCCTGGGCCGGGCCGACGCGGAATTCGTCAAAGCGCGCACCGGGTTTTCGATAGGCGGGGTGTCGCCGCTGGCGCACACCACACCACCTGTCACGCTGATCGACCAGAGCCTGCTGCGCTTTGACGAAATCTGGGCGGCGGCCGGCCACCCGCATGGCGTGTTCAAACTGAGCCCGCAGCAACTGGTGGATCTGACCGGCGCCCCGGTCAGCAATGTGGCGGTGGATGTGGTGCAGGAGCAGGTTTCGCAGCAACATGCTATCAACTTGATAGCTATCCGCGCTTGTCAGATAAGGGCTGAGACCGAAAACATTCCCTCTCCCTGCAACTCGGTGTGCCGCATGAGCACGCTCACCGGCTGGTGTGAAGGCTGCTTTCGCACGCGCGAAGAAATCGCTGCCTGGGCCCAGTGCAGCGATGCCGGCAAGCGTGAGGTCTGGACCCTGATCGAGCAGCGCACCGCAGCGCTGAAGGCGCAGCCGTGATACCCGTCAGTCATCCACAGCAGGCCCCAGCGCTGGCCAGACCGATGAAACACATCACCTTCTACCTGGATTTCATTTCGCCTTACGCCTACCTGGCGTTCGAGAAACTGCCTGAAGCCCTGAAAGGCCTCAGTTACAGCGTGTGCTACAAGCCGCTACTGTTTGCCGGCCTGCTCAAGCACCATGGCCAGCTCGGCCCCGCAGAACTTACCGGCAAGCGCGAATGGACCTATCGGCAAGTAGTGTGGCTGGCGCACCAGCAAGGCGTTTCGCTGCAACTGCCTGCAAGCCACCCTTTCAATCCGCTGGCCCTGCTGCGCCTGGCCGTTGCCTGCCCGGCGCATGGCTCACCCAACCGTTATGTCTGCGAGACGCTGTTTCGTCATGTCTGGCAGGGGGGGGCTGAGGCCGTGGACCCGCAGCGTGTGGCCGCGCTCTCGGCGCAACTGGCGCCGCAGCGCGATCCGGACGGCGCAGACGTCAAGGCGCAGCTGAAGGCGAACAGCGACGAGGCCATTGCGCAGGGTGTGTTTGGGGTGCCTGCGCTAGCGGTGGACGGCAAGCTCTTCTGGGGCCTCGACGCCTTGCCCATGCTGCGGGCTTTCCTTCTGGGTGACGCCTGGTTTGACGGCGCCGCCTGGGACGCTGCAGCGCAGTTGCCGGGTGTTCAACGCCGGAAGTAGCTATTTTTTTAACGCCTGAACCTGCCGTCTGTGCCGATGATGGACAGGTCGGCGAAATCCAGCCCGGTGTGGTCTTCCGTTGAATAGCTCACTTCCAGCCCACCCAGATCGAGCTTGCGTATGCCTTCCAATGCCGCCTGGATTTTTTCGCGGGTGGGTTTGGGGCCGGCGCGGCGCAGTCCTTCTACCAGTACCTTGGCGGCGGCAAATCCTTCGAGCATGGCCGGGCTGATGTCGCTCGCGCCTTTGGCTTTGGCCATTTCCTGGGCTTCCTTGACCATGGCAAAGGCAAAGGCAATGGAGCGTTCGTAAGGGAAGACCTGCGTCACGATCACGCCGCGGGCGTTGTCGCCCAGGCTTTTGATGAAGCCCCCGGACGCGTTGTTGGACAGCGTGACGATCTGCGCGGCAGAACCGGCGGCCCGGAAAGCCTTGATGCCATCAACCACCGCCTGGCCAGAGGCCACCATGATGACGGCCTGTGTGTTGGTCTGAACAATCTTGGGCGTGATGGGGCCGAAGTCAGGCTTGGCGCGGTTGATTTTCTCCAGAACGGAAGGCTGGAGCTTGGCTGCGATCAGGCCTTTTTGCGCACCGGCCACGCCGTCGGCGCCGAAACTGTCGTCGGCATGAACAATCGCAATGCGCGTGATGCCCATGGAGTTCAGGTGGGCCACGGCTTTCTCGGCCTCACGCTGGTAGGTGGCGCGCACGTTGAAGACATGCTTTTGGACCGGCAGGTGCAGCACCATGGCACCGGTGGACGGGCCGACCAGCGGCACGTTGTGTTTGTCCAGATGCGGAAGGATGGCTTCCGTGTGGGGCGTTCCGCGTGTGAGGAACAAGGCCAGCACGTTCTGCTCTTCGATCAGCTTGCGGGCGTTTTCACCTGCCTGCTTGGGGTCGAATTTGTCGTCGAGCGAGATCAGCTCGATTTTCTGCCCATTGACGCCGCCTTTGGCATTGACCGCTTCGATGTAAAGCTTGGCGCCGTCGGTGGTTTCCTTCACGCCCGCGCCCACAGGGCCGGTAAATCCAGCGGTTTGCCCGACCAGCAACTGCGCTTGTGCCCCAAAGCTGAGGGCCGTCAGGGCAAAGGTCGCAAACCACCTATTCAATTTCTTCATGACTGTCTCCTTGGTCTTTGAGTCTATGCGGACGTCTCGTCTTTCCCTTGTGGAAACTACGAAGGCGAAACCGGAGAGATGTGCCCAGTTGTAGCCTGTGAAGTCTTAACCCCACGCCTCGCAAACGCCAGTGGACTGCTAGCCCGGATATTTCATTAGCAGGAGTCGGCAGCCCCGTGCCGAAGCGCGTTGTCATTGGTGTTCGATGTCAATTGCAACCGGGGACTGCCAATGCCAAAGTGTACGCAAGAAC